>NZ_JBFUEB010000136.1:0-13592 GCF_056404395.1 Rhizobacter sp. P2_D12
GAGCAAGCCTCAGGGTTTTCAGCGCTTTGGGTTGCGAAGGGCCTTGGGCCCAAGCACGTCAGCGGGCCAAATTCCTCACACTATTCAACTAACCCTACGACAGGGGTAGCTCATCGCGTGAGCTTGTCAGATGTCATGCTTCCTCCTCTAAGAATTTCATGGGGAGAGTTGATGTCGGTGGACTTGCCGCAGTGTTTTCAAGTTGAAGTACCGGACGACGCAGTCGCTCCGCTCGTTCCAGCAGGCTCCACCGTCACCTTCGATCGATCTATCACCGAACCTCGACCTGGTGATGGAGTCCTTGTTCGCGATGCAGCTGGTGGGTACTACTTCCGCCGCTATCGCGCTGGGCGTCCCGGGCAGTGGGAGGCGTACTCATCGAACGACGCCTATCGACTACTCGATTCGGAACGCGACGGCCTGGAGCTCATTGGCGTTTTCGTTGGGTCGTCGCACCGGCTCGGGTGATGGCAAGCTGGGGTGTGACGCCCTTAGCTGGCTTACCGTGCGATTAGCATGCTTGCAATTATCAGTTAGCACGCTTACATTTCACTCCGTCGCGCCATTTGGCGCAGAACGGAGGCCATGTGATCCAACCCACCCGCAGCTATCGCTGCAGCTACCACCCCGCCGACCGCGCCGGCTTCACCACCATCAGCGAGACTGGCGTTCTTCCCTTCGTCCAGCTCCGCGCCCCCGACGCTGAGGAAGCTCAACGCTTGGCGCACCACCTCACTGGTTGTGCCATCACCGACGTGCAGCGCCTCGAGCAACCTTCGCCGAGGTGCGCATGACCACCGCCGCACTGAAGCACTCGGCCCCGGCCTCGCAGCCGGTCTCGATCAAGCTGATTGCCCACTCCGGATATTGGCCGCAGATCGTTGTCGGAGAGCGTGAGGGCGGCTGCCCGCTGATCTTTCAGATTTGCATCCCCAATCAGGACGAGGTGTACCTATCGGAGGGGCAGCTCGCAGCGCTGGTTTCCTCCGCCTCGACCTGGCTGAAGCTGTTCGCCACTCATCCGTTGTCGGAGGACGAATCGTGAGGCGCCGCTACCTCGCCCGCTACACGCTGCGCGACGGTACGCGCGGCGCGCTGCAGGTCGTTGCATCACACAGCTTCGATGTCATCGACATGCTGGTGCGCAGCTTCTCCACCCTTCGCTGCTGCAGCGCGAGGTGCCTGTGATCGCCGCCGCCCCACGCCTCCCCGCACCGGCCAGCTGGGACGCCACCAGCTACCGCGCGTGCGAACTGTGCGAACACCGCATGTTCGACGGCAACGACCTTGTCTGTCGCTGTCCGGCAGCGGTTGCTCCCGATCACTGGCGCCCCGTCACCGACACGCGAGCATCGCACGGCACTTGCGGCCCTGATGCCCGATACGTGCGGTTCAAGTTCGACGCGCTGCACGCCTGACGGCGCACCACCCACATCCCCGACGTTCTCGCCCGCCCGCCTGCACCGACGCAGGCGGCGAGCTTCAACACGCCTGCACAGGACACGAATGACCTGGATCACCACCTCCACCGGCGCAGAGGTATCGCTGCAGCAGCCTCGGCTGGCAAGCATCAACCTCGCGACCATCGCCCACCACCTCGCGCAGATCAACCGCTTCACCGGCGCCACGTGCCGGCCGTACAGCGTCGCCGAGCACTCGCTGCTGGTTTGCGAGATCGCTGAACGTGAGTTCGATCTGCCGTCGCACGGCCTGCTCGCCGCGCTACTGCACGATGCTCACGAGGCCTTCACCAACCATCTCAGCACGCCGATCAAGGCAGAGATCGGTGCGCCCTGGGCCACCTTCGAGCACCGCTTCGAGCGCGTCATCCGCAGCGCCTTCGCCATCCACGTCGCCTCGACCGCGCACGCCGCCGAGATCAAGCGCGCCGACCTGATCGCCCTGGCAACTGAGCGCGCCCAGCTGCTTCCCAGCGGCGGCACGCCTTGGGAAATCCTGCAGGGCGTGCCGACGGCGCCCTGGGTGGACCTCATGTCCCGTAGGCGCTGCACGGCCCGCTGGAGCGACTGGCGCAACGCCTTCAGCGCGCGGGCCGACGCCCTCGACTTCCAACGCCAAGAACAGGCCCGCCAGCTCGGCCGCTGAACATCCCCGGAGCACCTATGGAACACATCACCGACATCCCGCTCGACCACCTCCACGAGAGCCCGTTCAATCCGCGGCGCACCTTCGTCGGCATCGACGAGCTGGCCGCCAACATCGTGGCCGAGGGCCGCATCCACGAGCCGCTGCTCGTCCGGCCCACCACCATTGCCGGCATCGACGGCTTCGAGATCGTCTTCGGGCACCGACGCTTCCGCGCGGCAACGGCGGCCGGCCTGCTGACGGCGCCCTGCATGGTCCGCACAATGACCGACGCCGAGGCGCGCAGCGCCCAAGTCGCGGAGAACCTGCAGCGCGCCGACGTGCACCCGATCGAGGAGGCAGAGGGTTTCCAGGCCATGATCGACGGCGACAACCTGACGGCCGATGACCTAGCAGCGAAGTTCGGGAAGAGCCGCAGCTATGTCTACGGCCGCTTGAAGCTGCTGGAGGCCTGTCCCACCGTGCGAAAGGCGTGCCTGGCCGGAGAGGTCGGCAGCGAGGTCGCGCTGCTCGTCGCGCGGCTGCGTACGCCGGCTTTCCAGGAGAAGGCGCTCAACTACATCAGCAAGGAATATCACGCGAAGCTGAGCGATGGCGGCAAGCGCAGCTACCGCATCATCCGTGACCTGCTCAGCGAGAAGTTCTCGCTCGACCTGAAGGACGCGATCTTCGACATCGAGGACGAAATGCTGGTGCCCAGCGCCGGGCACTGCGTGCGCTGCCCGAAGCGCACTGGCAATGCACCGGAGTTCGACGACATCAATGCACCGGCCGACCGGAAGGACAAGTACGGACGCCACCTCGATCGCGCGCCGGTGCACGGTACAGACGTCTGCACGGACCCCGATTGCTTCGCCGAGAAGAAGAAGGCGCACCTGAAGCGCGAGGCCGCGAAGCTGCAGGAGGCCGGCAAGGTTGTGGTGCAGGGCTCGAAGGCGCGCCAGGCGATCGACGCGTGCGGCAACATCAAGGGCGGCTTTATCAAGCTCGCCGACGTACGCGACGCCTTGAAGAAGGTAGCGAAAGACGCGAAGCCGACTGTCGTCACCATTCAGGATCCGCGCAACGGCAAGACGCACCAGGTCGTGAAGATCGAGGAGGTGAAAGCCGCGGGCGTGAAGGTCAAGGAACCGGCGGCCTCTCGCTCGCACTTTGAGAGCGAGGCGGATCGCAAGAAGCGCGAAGCTGCGCACGCCAAGCGGATGGCCGAGGTGCAGGCTGAACTCGATGCCCGCATGTCATTGCTCGCGCGCGTGCGCACCGCTGCAGCCGTCGCGCCACGAAGCGCCTTCGACCTGCAGATGGTCGCCCAGGTGGCGTACTCCGGCGTGGCATGGGAGAACAGAGACCTGCTGGCGGACCTGCACGGCGTCGAAGCGGACGCTCTGCAGGCTCACATTGCGACCCTGCCTCTACACGCACTGACGCTGTTCATCCTCGACTGCGCCCTGATCGAGAACGTGCGCGTCCCCGCATATGCGCCCGATCGCAAACCGGAGCAGTTGCTTGCCGCTGCGGCGCACTATGGCGTCTCGGACGCCGATACCTCACGGGCAAAGCGTCGCCCACGCCCTTCCCGCAAGGACTCCGCGACGGCGACCGCCATCCCAGCCGAATCCGAGGAGGCGCTCGAGGCCGGGCAAGAGGCACCCGCATCCTCTTCATCGGACGAAAACGGCAGCGAGCAGCATCCGCGGAACGACGAGCAGCAATCGGGACAAGGTGAAATGCGGGAGGCGGCTCCAGCATGACAACGGCTTACCCAGATGGCTGGAACCTCGTGATGGGTGGCGCAGCGATGCACCTGGCGGATCTCACCGACCTTGAGATTGACGAGATCTGTGCCGGACTACGGCAGAACGCAGCGAAGGTTAGATACCTGCGCAGCCTGGGCCTGCAGGTGGCACGGCGCCCGAACGGGCGCCCACTCGTCAATCGCTCGCACTACAACCTCGTTCGAGGAGGCTCGCCTTCAACGACTCAAAGCCTCGGGCGCCACACCGAGCCAGCCTGGTCGGTGCGAGCATGAGCAGGAAGCGCGATAGGTCCAGCGCCAAAGGCCTGCTTCCGCGCATGGAGGCCCGCCCGTGGGCAGACGGCAAGACCTTCACGTACCGAGTGCTGAAGATCGACGGGACATGGGAGCGCCTGGGCACGAACCGAGCGGAAGCTCTGCAGAAGGTTCTCGACATGAACGGTGCGAACTCCGACCGAGGTTCCGTCGACGAGCTATGGCGCCTGTATCAGGAATCCCCCGACTGGCACCAGCTGTCGGAAGCGACCCGAACTGACTATCGACAGAGCAGCGGTCCACTGCTCAAGGTCTTTGGGAGGATCAGCCCCGCGGCCATCAAACCAGTCCACTGCAACCGGTATCTGCGAGTGGAGCGGATCCAGGCACCCGTCCGAGCCAATCGTGAGATGGCGCTGCTCTCGAACCTCATGAACCTCGCGATCAACCGGGGTGACATCGACGCCAACCCCTGCAAGCAGGTACGCCGGAACAAGGAACGACCGAGGGATGTTGTGCCTGAGACCTCCGACCTGACGCGCTTCCTGGACTGGGCACGTGCGCGCGGCGGCCAATCAGCGGTGCTCGCGGCGATGGCTGAGTACGCCGCATTGGCCGGGAATCGCCGCATCGAGTTCAGGCAGTTGCATTGGACCGATGTCGAGGCCGAAGTGGTGCGCCTGAAGCGCGCGAAGCAGCGAGGACGGGTAACCATCGAGGCCGTCGGCATCAGCGAACGCCTCGCCGACCTCTTCCAGAGGCTGCGGGGCCTGGCCCTCGACGCCGAAGTCGGCGCCGTCTTTCCCAATCGAGACGGTAACCCCCATTCGGAGCGAGGATTCAAGTCAGCCTGGTCGCGACTGATGGCTGCAGCGCAGATGGCCGGCGTGTTGCAAACGCGCATCACATTTCACGACTTGCGGGCCTACTACACGACGCACTACAAACTGGAGCACGGGGTGCTGCCGGATCTGCATGCGAACCCGGCAACCACGGCGCGCGTGTACGACCGGTCGAAGGAAGTGAAGCGCGGCTCGCTATAGAACCGAGCCCGTCACGAGTCATGCGGCGACATGATTTCGGTCACCCTGTGCTTGCACCCGACCTGGCCGGCGTAGCGGGCGCCATCGCCTTCTCAGCCAGCGGCGGCCGGCCACGTCTGCACCACCTCGTAGCCAGCAGCGTCACGCCGCGACCAGACCAGAGACAGGCCACGTGGCGCCCAGATGACCGGCTCGACCGCTGCCGGCGCCTGCGGCGCGCCTGCATGCCTGGCCAGCGTCATGTGCGGCGTCCATCGCGGGTCGCTCTCCAGGCCGGCAGCCGCCACCGCAGCACCGGTGTCGCGCCGCAGGTCGTCCAGCGCTGGCGTGCCCTCGGCCAACAGCACCACGACGCCGTCGTGCCAGATCGCGCYCGATCGCATCGAGAGCTGCAGCTCGGGCACCGGCACAGACGCCAGCGCCTCGACCAGGCTCGCTTCGTCGATCACGTCGACCTCGCCTAGGAAGTGCAGCGTCAGGTGAAGGTTCTGCCGCGGCACCATGCGCGCGCTGGGAGGCCATGTCCACGTCGACCGCAATGCTTCCACTGCATCGCGCATGTAATCGTCAGCCATGAGGCCCACAAACAGGCGACGGCTAGACATCCGTCCGGCGACGCGCAACGGCGCGTTTTTCGGTGCTGCTCATGCGCCAAGTATGCCCCGCAGGGGACCGCGGCTCCGGGCCCGGGCGAGCCTCCATTTCCCACCGTGGGAAATTAGGGCCACTCGCCGCGCACATGCGTTAGCGGGCGCTACAAAGAAAAAGCCCGCTGCAAGCGGGCTTCGTTTGGGGTGGCTGATGGGRCTCGAACCCACGACAACAGGAATCACAATCCTGGACTCTACCAACTGAGCTACAGCCACCACCGAATCGCGAATTATAGCCTCTCCGCGAGGCTGTTCGTTCAGTTGCCGGCGGCGCTCGCCGCAGCCTCTTCGGCCGCACCTGCTGCCGGGTGCACGTCGACCTTGTAGCGCGTCTTCAGCGCGGCGTAGTAGGCCTGCGCCTCTGCCGCCGCCCAGGCCTGCGCGTACTGGCCCTGCGCACGCACCGGGTCGGCGGCCACCGGGTCGCGGCCCAGCACCTTGGTCACCTTGGCGATCACGTAGCCCTGGTCGCCCAGGTCCACGCCTTCGATCGCCGGCAGCTTGGCGGCAGGCGCCTTCAGCACCGCGTCGACCACGGGCTTGGCGACATCGCGCGGCTGTGCGCGCGAGACCAGTTGCGGCGCATCGGCCAGCGCCGTCTCGGGCGCCTTGCGCAGCTCGGCCAGGCGGGCCTCGCCTTCCTTGCGCGCCAGCGCGGCGGCCTGCCTGGCAACCAGCTTCTCCTTCACGCGGGCGCTGACCTCGGCCAGCGGCTGCGTCGCCGCCGGGCTGTAGTTGACGACACGGGCCGAGATCAGCTGGCTCGCACCGGCATCCACCGCCTCGGTGTTCTTCTTGTTGCGCAGCACGTCGTTCTTGAACAATGCCTCGAGGAACTTGGGCGACGCGAGCGGGCCCTTGGCCGCCGGGCCGGCCGTGCGCGTGATGCCTTGCGCGGTCTGGATCGGCAGCTTCAGCTTGTCGGCCGCCGGCTTCAGGCTGTCAGGCTGTTCGTAGACGGTGTTGGTGAAGTCGACCGCGAGCTCCGAGAACTTGGCCTGCGCGAGCTGCTTCTTGATCTCGTCCTCGATCTCGGCACGCACCTGCTCCAACGGCTTCTTGTCGCCGCCGCGGGCCTGCGTCACCTGGATGATGTGGTAGCCGAAATCGCTCTCGACGACGTCGCTGATGCCACCCGGCTTCAGCGCGAACGCCGCATCCTCGAAGGGCTTGACCATCGCACCACGGGCGAAGAAGTCGAGATCGCCGCCGTTCTGCGCCGAGCCGCCGTCCTGCGAGTTCTTGCGTGCCACGTCGGCAAAACTCGCGGGGTTCTTCTTCACCTCGGCCAGCAGCGCTTCCGCCTTGGCCTTCGCGGCGGCACGCTCGGCGGCCGGCGCCGACTTGTCGGCCTTGATCAGGATGTGGCTGGCACGGCGCTCTTCAGGCACGGTGTAGCGCGATTCGTTCGCCTTGTAGTACTCCTGCAGGTCCTTCTCGGGCACCGTCAGCGTCTTCTTGATCGCGTCCACGTCGAGCACGACGTATTCGATACTCGCTTGCTCCGGCGACTGGAATTGCGCGGCATTCGCCGGATCCTTGTAGTAGGCCTGGATGTCGGTGTCGGTCGGCGAGACCTTCGCGAGGTAGTCCTTGGTGTCGAAGCGCTGCTGCTGGAACTCGCGCTGCTGGAACATCGCGTCGACCGCGCTCGATGCCGCCGCCGCCGGCGCGAACACCGTGCCGCCGATGCCGAACATCACCTGCCGCTGCTCCAGCTGCTGGCGCAGCATCTGCTCGAAGGCCCCGACCGTCAGCCCCTGCGACGACAGCGCGACACGCAGCGCCTCCTTGTCGAGCGCGCCGTCCGCGGTGCGGAATTGCGCGAACTGCGGGTCGTTCATGTAGACGTTCAGCACGCGATCGCCGGTGGCGACGAAGTGCGACTTGGCCGCGGCCGTCTGCAGCACGCGCTCGCGCACCAGGTTGTCCAGCGTCTGGCGGCGCATGGCCGGCGTGTCGAACATGCGCACGTCGACGTTCGGGGCCTGGCGGCGGATGCGGTCGACCTGCTCGCGCTGCGCGGCATCCCACTCGGCCTGCGTGATCTTGTGGCCGTCGACCGTGGCGACACCGCCCCCGCCGTTGGACATGGCGCGGTAGCCCTGGTAGGCCCCTGTGAGGACGAAGGCCGGAACGACCAGGATCAACAGCAGGAACTGGAACAGGCGGTTGTGCGTGCGTACGAATTCAAACATCGATGGCCTCGGAGGGTGATCGCTGTGCAGCCGGACGGCGCTGCTTCAAATGCAACAAAGGCGAACCTGGGTTCGCCTTTGTGGGGGAGGACTCCGCGGGATTTTAGCCGACGTCGCGAGAGCCTCGGTGGTGGGTGCTGAGGGGCTCGAACCCCCGACCTACGCCTTGTAAGGGCGCCGCTCTACCAACTGAGCTAAGCACCCGCGCAAGCATCAGTTGACCGCGTCCTTCAGGGCCTTGCCCGGACGGAACTTCGGCACCTTGGCGGCCTTGATCTTGATGGTGGCGCCGGTGCGCGGGTTGCGGCCGGCACGCGCGGCGCGCTTGCTGACGCTGAAGGTGCCGAAGCCAACGAGCGACACGCTGTTGTTTTTCTTGAGCGTGGATTTCACGCCGCCGATCAGGGCTTCGAGCGCGCGCGTCGCGGCCGCTTTGGAGATGTCGGCCTGTTTGGCGATGTGCTCAATCAGTTCGGATTTGTTCACGAAGGTACCCCCTCAAAAAAGGTGTCTCGAAAAGAATCTGGATGGGTGGATTGCCTGGATGTGGCCGCGCGGGATGGGGCGTTACGGCTCAATCGATTACAGCCGCAGGCACCCCCAGTGTCAAGCGCGGAAGCGGATTCTATGCGTAATCGGCTGCATCCGAATGCGCGCTCAGCGCGCGTGGTTCCACGCTTGACAATAGGCGGTCAACGTCATATTCGGCGCGGGTTGCAGAGGGGTGGTGACGCCCGCGCGTCATGTGGCGTCACATCGATTCGGCGATCGCGCGGCCCAGGTCGGCGGTGCGCGCGCTCCCCCCTAGATCGGGCGTACGCGGCGCCCCCGACGACGGATCCAGCACCGCCTCGATCGCGCGCAGCACGGCATCGTGCGCGTCGCGGTGGCCCAGGTGGTCGAGCATCATCGCCCCCGACCAGATCTGCCCGATCGGGTTCGCGATGCCCTTTCCGGCGATGTCGGGCGCCGAGCCGTGCACCGGTTCGAACAGCGACGGGTGCGCGCCGGGCGGGTTCAGGTTGGCCGACGGCGCGATGCCGATCGTGCCGGTGCAGGCCGGSCCSAGGTCSGACAGGATGTCGCCGAACAGGTTGCTCGCCACCACCACGTCGAACACCTCGGGGCGCTGCACGAAGTGCGCGGTCAGGATGTCGATGTGGAAGCGATCGACGTCCACCTGCGGATAGCTGCGGGCCATCGCCTCGACACGCTCGTCCCAGTACGGCATCGTGATCGAGATGCCGTTCGACTTGGTGGCCGAGGTCAGCTTGCGGCGCGGGCGCGATTGCGCGAGATCAAATGCGAACTTCAGCACCCGGTCGACGCCGACGCGCGACATCACCGTCTCCTGCACCACGATCTCGCGCTCGCTGCCTTCGTACATGCGCCCGCCGATGCTGGAGTACTCGCCCTCGGTGTTCTCGCGCACGATCATCATGTCGATCGCGCCGGGCGCGCGCGGGCGGCCGTCGCGGCCCACCAGCGGCGAGCGGATGCCCGGCATCAGSCGCRCCGGRCGCAGGTTGACGTACTGGTCGAACTCGCGGCGGAACTTGAGCAGCGAGCCCCACAGCGACACGTGGTCGGGGATCTTCTGCGGCCAGCCGACCGCGCCGAAGAAGATCGCGTCGTGCCCGCCGATCTGGTCCTTCCAGTCATCCGGCAGCATCTGGCCGTGGCGCTCGTACCAGTCCCAGCTCGCGAAGTCGAAATGGTCGAACTGCAGCCCGATGCCGAAGCGGCCGGCCACCGCCTCCAGCACGCGCAGCCCCTCGGGCACGGTCTCCTTGCCGATGCCGTCGCCGGCGATGACCGCGATGCGGTGCTTCATGGTGTCACTCCTGGATGAAAGCCTGGATCTCTTCGAGCAGCAGCTGCGGCTGCTCCTCGGCGATGTAGTGGCCGCAGGGCACGGCCCGCCCGCCCACGTCGCGCGCCGCCGCGCGCCACAGCGCCAGCACGTCGAAGCAGCGGCCGACCGCGCCGTGCTCGGCCCACAGCACGCGCAGCGGCATCGCCACGCGACGGCCGGCCGCGCGGTCGGCGCGGTCATGCTCGAGGTCGATCGACGCCGAAGCGCGATAGTCCTCACAGATCGACGCCGCGCTGCCGGGCCGCGCGATGCAACGCTCGTACTCGGCCAGCGCCGCCGGGTCGAACGCGGCCAGGCCCGCATGGCGGCTGCCCATCACGCTGCGCAGGTAGAACACCGGGTCGGCGCCGACCAGCCGGTCGGGCAGCGGCGCCGGCTGGATCAGCATGAACCAATGCCAGTAGGCGCGCGCGAACGCCTCGGTCGTGCCCTCGTACATCGCAAGCGTCGGCGCGATGTCGAGCAGCAGCAGCCGCGACACCGCCGCCTCGTGGTCCAGCGCCAGCCGGTGCGCGACGCGCGCGCCGCGGTCGTGCGCGCAGACGGCGAAGCGCGCATGGCCCAGCTGCGCCATCACCGAGACGGCGTCGCGCGCCATCGCGCGCTTGCTGTGCGCCGCGTGGGTTTCGTCGGGCGCCGGCCGCGACGAATCGCCATAGCCCCGCAGGTCCATCGCGACGACGCGAAAGCGCTGCGCCAGGGTGCCCGCCACGCGGTGCCACATCGCGTGCGACTGCGGATGGCCGTGCAGCAGCAGCAGCGGTGCCCCCTGCCCGCCCACGCGTGCGTGGATCACGGCGCCGTCGACGGCGAAATGCCGGCTCTCGAATGCTTCGAACATGGGGCGGATTCTGGTCCTGGCCCCGTGCGACATCAAGCAATAATCCGGAAACCCATTCGTTCCCTGGAGGCATCAATGATCGAGCGCTCCGATCTCGTCCTGGTGGCCCGCGCGGCCGACCTGGGCAGCCTCGCGGCCGCGGCGCGCCAGCTCGACCTGGCGCCGCCGGCGGTGTCCAAGCGGCTGGCCGCGCTGGAGTCTCGCCTGGGGCTGCGCCTGTTCCACCGCAGCACGCGGCGGCTGCAGCTCACCGCGCACGGCGAGGCCTTCCTGGCGCAGGCGCGGCCGCTGCTGCAGGGCTTCGAGCAGCTGCAGGCGCAGCTCGGCGAGCGCCACGACGAGCCGCGCGGCATGGTGCGCCTGTGCAGCTCGTTCGGCTTCGGCCATGCCTGGCTCGGGCCGCTGATCGCGCAGTTCCATGCCGCCTACCCGCAGGTGCAGGTGCAGCTGCACCTGCGCGAGCAGCTGCCCGACCTGCGCGCCGCCGGCTTCGACGCCGCGGTGTGGCTGTGGGCGCCGCGCGACCCGAACGTGGTGACGCGCAGGCTGGCGCAGAACCGCCGCGTCATCGTCGGCGCGCCCGCCTACCTGCAGCGCGCCGGCGTGCCGCAGACGCTGGACGAACTGGCGCGGCACGCCTGCCTGGTGGTGAGCGAGAACGACGACCAGCCGGCCGCCTGGCGCCTGCAGGACCTGGCGCCGCGCGGCGCGGCCGTCACGGTGCGCGTTGCCGGGCCGCTGGCCAGCAACAGCGGCGAGGTGGTGCGCGACTGGGCCCTCGCCGGCCACGGCCTGATGCTGCGATCGCTGTGGGATTGCCACGAGCACCTGCGCAGCGGCCGGCTGCAGCAGGTGCTGCCGCGCTACGCGATGCTGGACGCCGACGTGCACTGGGTGCTGCCGCCGCGCGCACCCCACAGCACCGTGCCGCGGCGCGTGCGGCTGCTGCAGCAGCAGCTCACTCAGGCCTTGGCACGACCGCCGTGGCTGGCGCCGGCGCTGCCCGCACCACCAGCGCC
Organism: Rhizobacter sp. P2_D12; assembly: GCF_056404395.1. Taxonomy (NCBI): domain Bacteria; kingdom Pseudomonadati; phylum Pseudomonadota; class Betaproteobacteria; order Burkholderiales; family Sphaerotilaceae; genus Rhizobacter; species Rhizobacter sp. P2_D12. Next base: position 11,745 of record NZ_JBFUEB010000136.1, read on the forward strand.
ACGCCGGCCGCGGTGAGCGCCATGCCCACCACCATCGCGACGGTGATGCGCTCGCCGAACAGCGCCCAGGCCAGCAGCGCCGTGGTCGGCGGCACCAGGTAGAGCAGGCTCGTCACCTGCGTCGCCGCGCCGCGCTGGATCAGCAGGTACAGCAGCGAACTGCCGCCCAGCGTCAACCCGATCACCGACCACGCCATCGCACCGACGAAGTGCGGATGCAGCACGATCGGCTCGCTTTCGAGCAGCGCGACCGGCAGGCTCACCGCCAGCGCGGCGAGCAGCTGCACGGTGTTGGCGGTGCGCACGTCGCACGGCGCGACGAAGCGCTTCTGGTAGAGCGTTCCGACCGTGATGCACATCAGCGCAAACGCGGCGAGCGCCAGGTTCCAGGCCGTCAGCTCGCCGCCGCCGAGCTTGCGCCACACCACCAGCAGCAGGCCCGACAGCCCGAGTACCAGGCCCAGCCACTGGCGCGTCGACACGCGCGCCTCGGCCTCCTGCGCGGTGAGGCTCAGCCACAGCGCGGTCAGCACCGGCTGCAGGCCCACCAGCAGCGCGATGGTGCCGGCCCCCATGCCGGACTTGACGGCCGCCCACACGCCGCCCAGGTAGCCGGCGTGGATCAGCATGCCGCAGACGGCCAGGTGCAGCCATTGCGCCCGGCCTTGCGGCCAGGCCGCCCGGGCGAGCAGGATCCACGCGCCGAAGCACAGCACCGACAGCGCATAGCGCACCGAAAGAAAGGAAATCGGCGGCGCATACGGCATGCCGTAGCGCGCGACGATGAAGCCGGTGCTCCAGATCAGCACGAAGACGGCCGGCATCGCGCGCGTCACCGCCGCGGAGTTCATCGCGCCTTGGCTCGGATCTCGGGCAAGGCCTTCTGCAGGTAGTACACCATCGACCAGATGGTCAGCACCGCCGACAGGTAGATCAGCCAGGTGCCCCACAGCTGCGTGTCGACCAGGCCGAACAGCGTGCCGTGGTACAGCAGGAAGGGGATCGCGATCATCTGCACGGTGGTCTTCACCTTGCCGAGCATGTGCACCGCGACGCTGCGCGACGCGCCGATCTGCGCCATCCACTCGCGCAGCGCCGAGATCGCGATCTCGCGGCCGATGATGACCAGCGCCACCAGCGCGTGCAGCCGCCCCAGGTGCACCAGCACCAGCAGCGCGGCGCAGACCAGGAACTTGTCGGCCACCGGATCGAGGAAGGCGCCGAACGACGAGGTCATCTTGAGCCGGCGGGCCAGGTAGCCGTCGGCCCAGTCGGTGAGCGCGACCACGATGAACAGCACGGTCGCGATCAGGTTCTGGTGGGGTTCCTTGACGTCGAGGTAGAAGACCCCGACCACCAGCGGTATCGCGACGATGCGCGCCCAGGTCAACAGCGTCGGCAGATTGAAGAACATGGGCGGCATTGTGCCCAAGTTCTTCAGGGATCCAGCGTGCGCGGCTTGAAGCGCTTGTCGTCGTCGAACAGGAAGGTCTCGACGAACTTCCAGGGCTTGGGCAGGCGCGACACGTCGCCGAACGGTGCGGCGCGCTTGACGGCGTCGATCGCGATCTGCGTGGTCTCGGGCGCCTGGCCCGGGTAGCGCAGCACGTCGATGCGGCGGATGCTGCCGTCGGAATTGAGCTCGACCTCGAGCACCGGGATGGCCAGCAGGATGTCGGGCGGGCGGCTCATGTAGGTGCCGTTCGGGTTCGATGCCACCAGGCGGCGCGCGGCCTGCAGCCGCACCTCGTTCCAGTTGCGCACCGGCCCGGGGGCGCCGAGCTTGACGTAGCCGGACGACGACGGCGCCGGAGCGACTGCGGCCGGCGCGGGCGCCGGGGCCGGGGC
>NZ_JBFUEB010000137.1:0-13470 GCF_056404395.1 Rhizobacter sp. P2_D12
GGCAGCGCCGCGATGCGCGTCACCGCCCACAGCCCGGCGCTCTGCTTCGGGATCGCCTCCAGCTGCTGGTCCAGCGTGGCCAGTTCGTCGGGCGTGCTGCCGGTTTCGGTGATGCGGGCATCGGTGTAGCTGTACTGCCCGGTGAACTCCCAGGCCGCCCACTGGCCGGCGAGCTCGAGCTCCACGCCCTTGACCGTGGCCTCGCCGAGCTGGACCGAGAAGTTCGGGTTCGCCGGGTCGTTGGTCAGGCGGTTCTTCTCCTTCAGCCGGTACACCGAGGCCGACGCGCTGATGCGCGACCCGGCCGGCTGCCACTTGACGCCGGCTTCCACCTGCTTGCCGCGCTTGGGCTTGAAGAGGCCGCCGGCGGCGTCGGTGCCGGTCTCCGGCTCGAAGGATTCGGAGTAGCTGAGGTAGGGCGACCAGCCGCCGTCGGCCAGCCACACGCCGCCGAGGTTCTTGCTGGTGGCGCTGTAGCTGGCGTTGTCGCCGCCGTCGACGGCGTTGCGCACGCGGTCGTGGCGCACACCGGCCACCAGCACCCAGCGATCGTCGAACTTGACCTGGTCCTGCAGCAGCACGCCCAGGCGCCGCGCCTTGGTGACGACCTCGGGCACGTCGGCCAGCGCCGGCAGCGGGAAGCTGCCGTACACCGGGTGGTAGACGTCGAGCGGCGTGGCCGCGAAGTCGCCGTAGTAGCGCTGGCCGGCGCGCGAATCGAAACCGTCCAGCCCGGCCAGCAGCGTGTGGGCGGTCGCGCCCAGGCGCAGCTTGCCTTCGAACAGCAGGTCGCCGTTGGTGACGCGGTCCTTGTCGTCGGAGGCGTAGAAGGTGCGGTTCAAATAGGTGCCGTTGGCGTCGGGCGTGCCATTGGCGTCGACGAAGCCGTCCCACCAGCTGGCGTACATCGTGCGCATCTTGCCGTCGGTGTTGTCGTTGCGCAGGCTGTGACGCAGCGTCCACTCGTCGCTGAGTTTGTGCTCGAACTGCCAGCCCAGGCTCCAGCGTGTGCCGCCGTAGCGGTCCCAGTCGGGCTCGCCGATGAAGGTCTGCATCGGGATCGGGCCGTTCGGTGCCGGCAGCAGCGTGCCCGCTGCCGGGAAGAAGGCGTTGGTGTTGCCGCTGCGGTCGCGCTGGTACTGCGTGAACAGCGTCAGCGAGGTGCCCGCGTCCGGCCGCCAGGTGAACGACGGCGCGAGCAGCTCGCGATCGTCGTCGGCGTGGTCGACCTGCGTGCCGCTGCGCTTGACCAGGCCGACCACGCGGTACAGCCAGGTGCCGTCTTCGGTCAGCGGGCCGGTGAAATCGGCCTGCAGCTGCTGGTGCTCGTCGCTGCCGAACTGCAGGCCGATCTCGGCGGCGCGCTCGGCCTGCGGCCGCTTCGAGACCAGGTTGACCACGCCGCCCGGGCCGTTCTGCCCGGCGATCACCGAGGCCGGCCCGCGCAGCACCTCGATGCGCTCGAAGCCGTAGGGCTCGCTGCGCACCAGGCCCCAGTAGCCGGTGGGCGGGCGGCGCAGGCCGTCGATCAGCGTCGAGCCGTTGCTGCCGCCGCGCAGCGAGAACCAGTCGCCGCGGTTGTCGATGCCATAGGTCTCGGTGCGCACGCCCGCGGTGTAGCGCAGCGCCTCCTGCAGGTTGGGCGAGGCCTGGTCGCGCACCGCATCGGCGGTGATGACCGAGATCGACTGCGGCACCTCGTTGAGCGGCGTGTCGGTCTTGGTGGCGGTGGCGCTGCGGGTCGCGCGGTAGCCGGGCACCGGGGAGGTGGCGGTCTCCTTCTCGGCGGTGGCCTTCACGCGCACCGTGGGCAGCGTGGCCTCGGGCGCCGAGGCGGCCGGCTCCGGCGTGGCGGCCGCCTGGGCTTGCGAAAGGGTGGGCGCCAAGGCCAGTGCCGCGGCCGAGGCCAGGGCGTGGAGGGGATGGAACTTCGAGAACTGCATGGAACGGATTCCCTCGGGTCGTCGTTGGATGTTTTTCGGGTTGCCGCGCCGCGTCAGGGTGCGGCGAGCTTGCGGCGCGCCGACAGCGCGCCGGCGACCACGAGGCCCAGGACCAGCACCTGCGCGCCGATCCCTTGCAGCGTCGGATGCACGCCGAGCAGCGGCACCGAGACGAAGGCGATCGGCTGCGCGCCGACCACGCCCGCCTCCTGCAGCGCGGCGATGCCGCTGCCGGCAAAGACCACCGCCAGCAGGGCGAGCAGCGCCGAGGTCGCGGCAAAGAACGGACCGATCGGCAGGCGTGCGCTGTAGCGCAGGATCGCCCAGGTCAGCAGCGCGAGCGCGAGCGCCGCGGCGGCAACGCCGGCGAGCACCGCCGTCTGCCCGGACGGCCCGGCCTGTACCCACAAGGCCTCGTAGAACAGGATGACCTCGAACAGCTCGCGGTACACCGCGAGGAACGAGACGCCGGCCATCGCCCACACGGTGCCCTTGCCGAGCGCGGCATTGACCTGCTCGCGGATGAAGTGCTGCCAGGCTTGCGCGTACGACTTGCTGTGCAGCCAGTAGCCGACGTACAGCAGCATCGCGGACGCGATCAGCGCGGTGATGCCTTCGGTGAGCTCGCGGTTCGCGCCCGAGATGCCGATCAGCGAACGCGCCACCCACCAGGTGGCGGCGCCCAGCACCAGCGCGGCGATCCAGCCCAGGTGGACGTAGCGCAGCGCGTCGCGCCGGCCTGTCTTTCGCACGAAGGAGAGGATGGCCGCGAGCACCAGGATCGCTTCCAGCCCTTCGCGCAGCAGGATCAGCAGCGAGCTGGCGAACGCAGTGCCTGGCGACAGGCCTTCGGTGCTGAGCTTGTCCTGCGCCTGGCGCAGCAGTTGATCGATGCCCGCCACCTGCGTGGCCAGCGTGTCGGCCGGCTGGCCGGCCGCGATCGCGCCGCGCAAGGCCATCATCTGCCGCTCGACCTCGACGCGGAGCGGGCCGTCGACCGTGTCGAGGCTGTTCTCGACCAGCTCGAAGCCTTCGAGGTACGCGGTGATGGCGAGTTGCCGGGCGCCTTCGCGGTCGCCGGCGCGGTAGCGCACCAAGGCCTCCTGCAGCTTGGCGCGCGAGAAGTCCAGCGGGGCCGGCGCGGCAGCCTGCAGCGCTTGCGGATGGGTGCCCAGGTAGCCGAGCACCAGCTCGGCCGACGCGCCGTGCTTCGCGATGGCCTCGGCCGGCGTGCGGGTCACGAGGTCTTTCAGCGACGCGGTGCCCGCACGGTCCTGGTCGCCGGCCTTCCAGAGGCTCTCGCCGGTGCGGATCTGTTCGGGCGTGAAACGCAGGCTGCCGACCCGCAGGGCCAGCGCCCAGCGGTCCTGCTCCGGCAGCTCCTGGAACGAACGCATCGGCGTGCCGGCCACGCCCAGCGTCAACGTGTTGTACAGGCCGTAGACGCTGCGCACGCGCATGCGCCCGGCGTCGTGGAAATTGGCCGGCGCGGGCTCCATGCCCTTGGCCAGCGGGCCGTCGCCGTGGCCGCTGCTGCCGTGGCAGGCGGCGCATTGCGCCTCGTACAGCGTGGCGACCGCGGCCATCGGCGGTGCCTGCTTCGGCGCGACCTCGATGCCGTAGGCGCGCACGACATCCCGGCGGATCTCATCGGCCAGCACGCTCACCGCCGTGCCGGCGGCCTTGCCGTCGACCAGCGCGCGCAGGCGTTCCGTCTTCGCCAGCAGCCCGGCGCGCTGCGGGTTCTCCGGCAATTGCGCGATCAGCGCCGAGGCCTGGGTGACGAACTCCAGCTGCTCCTGGTACTCGGCGGCGTCGAGCACCTTGCCCTCCTGCACCGTCGGCGGGTAGTCGACGCCGACGTAGTCCAGCAGGTGGACGATGGTCGGGCCGGCGTTGTCGGCCGCAGCGAAGGCGAGGGCGGGCCAGGCGAAGCAGGCCAGCAGCAGGAGGACGGCTCGATTCATGATCCGGCAATTCTAAATGCGAATCGATCGCGTTAAGAAATCGACCTGGCGCTGAAGTTCACCCTGCGGCCTTGAAAACATGTATGATGATCGTCATGCGAAACGACAAAGCCCACGCCCGCGCCGCCGCCAAGGAGGCCTCGCACGAACGCATCGTGTCCGCCGCCGCGCGGGCGATCCGCCGCAGCGGCTACGACGGCACCGGCGTCGCGGACATCATGAAAGAGGCCGGCCTGACGCACGGTGCTTTCTATTCGCACTTCGCGTCGCGCGAGGTCATGCTGGCAGAAGCGGCCCATCTCGCGTGCACCGAGTCTGCCGCCGCGGCGACCGAGGTGGCTGCCGCGGCGCCCCCGGGGAAGGCCCTGGAACACATGCTGCGTGCCTACCTGTCCAGGGAGCACGTCGCGCAGATCGAGCAAGGATGCCCGCTGGCGGCGCTGGGCTCGGAAACGCCGCGCCAGGCCCCGGAGGTGCGCCGGGCCACCACGCGCTACGTCAAGTCGATGATCGATCTCGTCGCCCGCCAGTCGCCGGACTGGGGCCAGCCCGCTGCCCACGAGCGGGCACTCGTGGCCATCGCGACCATGGTCGGGGCGCTGGTGCTTGCGCGCAGCGTCGATGAGCCCGCCCTGTCGGACCGGCTGCGCGAGGCGGCGCTGGAACAACTGCTCCCCGCCGGCACCTGATCGCTGCCGGCGTGTGCCGGTTCCTGGCTCGCCTCAACACATGATGATCGTAATGCGAAATGGAGAAAACCTGATGAACACGAAAGACAGCGTCGCCCTCGTCACGGGGGCTTCGTCCGGCATCGGCCTGGCGACCGCGCAGCGGCTGGCGAAGGCCGGGTACGCGGTGTACGGCACCAGCCGGCGCCCCCGCAGCGCGGGTTCGCGATCGTTCGAGATGCTGCGGCTCGACGTGACGCAGGACGATTCGGTCGAGGAAGCCGTCCAGGCCGTGCTGCAGCGCGAAGGCCGCATCGACCTGCTCGTCAACAACGCCGGCTTCGGCGTGTCGCCGGCGGCTGCGGAGGAGAGTTCGCTCGCGCAAGCCCATGCGATCTTCGACACCAACTTCTTCGGCATGGTCCGCATGACGCGCGCCGTCGTGCCGCACATGCGCCGGCAAGGTTCGGGGCGCATCATCAACATCGGCTCGGTGCTGGGCTTCCTGCCGATGCCCTACATGGCCTTGTATTCCGCCACCAAGCATGCCGTCGCCGGCTACTCCGAATCGCTCGACCACGAGCTGCGCACGCTGGGCATCCGGGTCTCGGTCGTCGAACCCGCCTACATCAACACGCCCTTCGACGCGAACCAGCTGCAGGCCGATGCGCCCCTCGACGTGTACCGCGAGGTTCGCGAGGGCGTGGAAAGAAGGGTCAAGGAAGTGCTCGTGGGCGCGGACGGACCCGAGGGGGTGGCCGACGTGGTGGTGCAGGCTGCCCTGGCAACCCATCCCAAGCTCCGCTACGCCCCGGGACTGGCCGGCCGCATGCGCCTGCTGCGCCGGTTTGCGCCGGCCGGCCTGCTCGACGCGGGCGTGCGCAAGGACTTGCGGCTCGAAGCATGAACACACCAGGAAACACCATGAAAGCACTCATCCTCGATCGATACGGCAAGCAGCGTGCGCCGCAGCTGGTGGACCAGCCCGTCCCGCCGCTGCGCGACGACGACGTCCTGGTGCAGGTCCACGCCGCGGGCGTGAACCTGCTGGATTCGAAGATCAGGAACGGCGAGTTCAAGCTGATCCTGCCGTACCGCCTGCCGCTCGTGCTGGGCCATGACGTGGCTGGTGTCGTCACGCAGGTCGGGCCGCGCGTGCGGCTGTTCAAGCCGGGCGACGAGGTCTACGCCAGGCCCGACGATTTCCGCATCGGCAGCTTCGCCGAATTCATCGCCGTCAAGGAGGACTCCCTGGCCCTCAAGCCCAAGTCCTTGACGATGGAAGAAGCGGCCTCCATCCCGCTGGTCGGACTGACGGCATGGCAGGCGCTGGTCGAGACGGCAAAGCTGAAGAAGGGCCAGAAGGTCTTCATCCAGGCCGGGTCCGGTGGCGTCGGCAGCTTCGCCATCCAGTTGGCCAAGCACCTGGGCGCCACGGTGGCCACGACCACCAGCAGCGCCAACGCCGAGCTGGTGAAGAAACTCGGGGCCGACATCGTCATCGACTACAGGAAGGACGACTTCGAGAACGTGCTGAAGGACTTCGACGTGGTGCTGCACAGCCAGGACACGGCGGCGCTGGAGAAATCGCTGCGCGTGCTGAAACCCGGCGGCACGCTCATTTCCATCTCCGGCCCGCCCGACCCGGCCTTCGCCGCGCGGATCGGCGCGCCGTGGTTCGTGAACCTGGTCGTCCGCCTGCTGAGTTCCGGCGTCAGGCGGCGCGCGATCCGCCATGGCCTGAACTACGCGTTCCTCTTCATGCGCGCCAGCGGACCCCAGCTGCGAGAGATCACCTCGCTGATCGAGGCCGGTGCCATCCGCCCCGTCGTGGACCGGGTCTTCGGGTTCGAATCGACGAACGAAGCCCTGGCCTACGTCGAGACCGGCCGCGCGAAGGGCAAGGTCGTCGTCAAGCTGCGGTAGCGGCCGGCTGGGCCTGTCGCCCGCGCGCCTTCAACACGAACGAGGTGAGCTGCCAGACGATGAACGCGGCGATCAGCGCCAGCAGCGTCGCGCTGATCGGCCGCGTGACGAAGGCGTTGAAGCTGCCGCGGCTCAGCAGCATCGCGCGGCGGAAGTTCTCCTCCAGCATCGGCCCGAGGATGAAGCCGAGCATCAGCGGTGCCGCGTCCATGTCGAGCCGGGCGAACAGGTAGCCGCCGAGCCCGAAGGCCGCGGTCACGAAGATGTCGTCGAGGTTGTTGTTGACGCTGTAGGTGCCGATGCAGCAGAAGAACAGGATCGACGGGAACAGCACGCTGTACGGGATCTTGAACACCGACAGCCAGTAGCGCACCAGCGGCACGTTCAGGACCAGCAGGAAACAGTTGCCCACCCACATGCTGGCCACCAGGCCCCAGAACAGGTCCGGGTGGCCGGCAATCATGTTGGGCCCGGGCTGGATGCCCTTGATGATGAAGGCCGCCATCATCAGCGCCATCACCGCGTTCTCCGGGATGCCGATGCTCATCAGCGGGATGAAGCTGGTGCGCGCCGCCGCTTCGTCGGCCGCCGCCTGGCCGGCCACGCCCTCGATGGCGCCCGAACCGATCTCGTCGCGGTACTTGCTGACCTTCTTGTCGACGGCATAGGCCGCGAACTGCGCGATCACCGGCCCGCCGCCGGGCAGGATGCCGAGGAAGGAGCCGATCACGCTGCCGCGCAGCGCGCTCGGGATGATGCGCTTGAACTCGGTCCAGGTCGGGATCAGGTGGATGGCGCCGTTGAACGGCGACCGCTCCTCGCGCGAATCCAGGTTCTTCGTGATCTCGGCGATGCCGAAGCAGCCGAGCGCCACGCTGACGAGGCCCACGCCGTCGGCCAGCATCGGCAGGTCCATCGTGTAGCGCGGCACGCCGCTGTTCACGTCGGTGCCGATCTGGCCCAGCAGCACGCCGATCAGGCACATGGCCATGCCGTTGAGCAGGCTGCCGGTGGTCACGAAGCTCACGCAGACGAAGCCCACCAGCATCAGCGCGCAGTAGTCGGCCGGGCCGAACAGGAAGGCCACTTCGCCGAGGCTGGGCGCCAGGAAGGTGAGCACGACGATGGCCACCGTGCCGCCGATGAAGCTGGACACGCCGGCGGTGAACAGCGCCAGGCCGGTCTTGCCCTTCAGCGTCATCTGGTAGCCGTCGATGCAGGCCACGATGCTGCTGGCATGCGGGATCTTCATCGTGATCGCGCTGACGCTGTCGCCGTACTGCGCGCCGTAGTAGATGCCGGCCAGCATGATGAGCGCGCCGGTGGTCGGGATCGAGTACGTCAGCGGCAGCAGCAGGCTGATGGTGGCCAGCGGCCCCAGGCCCGGGAGCAGGCCGACCAGCGTGCCCACCGTGCAGCCGATGGCGCAGAACAGCAGGTTCTGCAGCGTCAGCGCATGGCTGAAGCCGAAGGCGAGGTTGTGCAGGGCGTCCATGGTTCAGTACAGGTTCAGGCTCAGGCCGAGCAGCTTCTGGAACGCCAGCGCCACCAGGAACAGGCCGACCGACACCTTGAGGTTGCGCGCGATGGAGTACCGCGCCGAGCCGGCGAAGGCCGAGATGAACACCATCGCGACGATGCCCGCCGTCATGTTCAGCAGCCGCGAGACCAGCGCGAACGCACACAGGCTGCCCAGCAGCAAGGCGATGTTGGCCTTGTGGAATTCGAAGCGCGCCGACGCGACGAAGCGCGATCGCACGATGGTGGCCACCGCGATCAGCAGCAGCAGGCCGCTCATCATCAGCGGGAACAGCCCGGCCCCGGCGCGGCTGAGGTCGCCGATGGGGTAGCGCAGCGCGCCGAGTCCGAAGACCAGCGCGATGGCGGTCAGGAAGAGTCCCCGTGCAAGGTTTCTGTCGATCATGGTGGCTCCGTGAGAGGAAGCCCACTCTAGGGAGTGGGGCCCCTTCGGGTGCCATCGGTTTCTACCTACGACAGGTTGACGACAGGTTCAAGGGCGGACAGGCCGCTCACCGGGCCGCCAGCACCTGCCGTCCGGCGATGACGTCGTCGAGCTCTTGCAGGATCGCGGCCTTCATGCCCGCCGCCGGGTTCCAGGCGGTCGCTGCGGCGTCCGGGCCGCTGCCGAGCCAGCGCCAGCCGGCATGGCCGAAACGGCTCGCGGCGATCTCCAGGCGCATGCCGTCCGGGATCTTGCGATCCGCCTCGGCGCGCTGCAGCCGGGACTGCAGGGCCCCGGCCCATTCGAACAGGTCGGCGATCTCGGCCCGGGCCGGCTCGGCCTCGAGGTAGGCACCGCCCCAGGGCAACTGCACGAACAGCGCGAGCGCCTTGCCGACCAGGTAGCAGTGCACGGCCCAGCTGTTGGTGCCGTGGCCGTCGAAGCCGACGACGGCGTAGTCCGCCACGTCGGGCTGCGACTCGACCTCGGCCAGGAAGTGATCGAAATCGTAGGGCGTCGACGCCACCGGCCGTGTCGCGAACCAGCCGGGCGCCTGCGCTTGCAGCGATGCCGCCAGCGCTGCCGGCACGGGCGGGAAGGGCAGTTGCTCGGCCTCGAACAGTGCCCGGGCGGTGGACGCGGCGCGGCCGTGGCCCGGCGCGATGGTGGATGCATTCATGGGGATCGCTCTCATCACCAGTTGTTGTTCGGGGCGCGCGCATTGTCGCGTCCGCGTGCGGCCTGCAGGGCCAGCGCCCGGTCGCGCTCGCGCCCGAAATAGCTGTTCTGGCCGTTCAGCAGCCGTTGCACGTTCGGGTGGCCCCATTGCGACGGCTCGATGATGTGGCCGGAGGCCCGCAGCTGCGCAATGTGGTCCTTGACGCCTTCATGGCGCGCGATCGCCGCCTGGATCTCGGGTTCGCTCAGCTTGTTGCCCAGCATGGCCCGGATGTCGCGCGACGTCAGCGCATTGATCGCGCGCGCCATCCCGGTGTCGACCACCGGCGGCAGCGCGGTGCCGCGGAAGCCGTAGCGCAGCCGGTCGTGGTCGAGCTGCTGGATGCCGGCCGGGTCGGTCAGGTTCTTGCCGAAGCACTGGTCGTTGTCGATGCCCATCACCTTGGCACGACCGTCGGGCTCGATGTTGATGAAGTAGTTGTTGGCGTGGCGGTCGCCCTGGCCCGTCAGGTGGTCGAGCAGCTGCAGCTTGGTGACCTCGGCACAGACGTCCGGGCGGGCCAGCACGCCCGGGTCGGTCTCGGCGGCCGGCTTGCCGCGGGCGCGCTCCATGACCAGGCCGAGGTCGGGGTCGACGACGCCGCGGCCGGTGTCGATCACCGCCATGCGCGTGTCCGGCACCACGTCGAGGCCGAGTTTCTTCGCATACGAGACCGTCGCGATGTTGCGCATCGCGATCTGCGGATCGTGCCGCGGGATGCCGGTCGCCGCGGCGACCCAGCCGTTCTCGGTGGCGCCGAGCGGCTTGAAGACGCCGTCGAACGGGCTGCCGTCGGGGTTCTTGAGCTTGACCGCGAACACGGTGTTGAAGGCACCCGACCCGAGCTTCTTCGGCTTCTCCAGCACCTGCGCGTTGGTGAAGGCGGGCAGGGTGTCGGCCGTGACCTTCAGGTTCAGCTGCTTGTAGAGGCGGCCGATGTGGCGCGCGAGCGTCGGCACGTTGGTGGCCTCGCGCTGCTCCTTGCGGAGCAGCTTCTGCTGGCCCTGCGGCAGCTTCACCTGGATCGGGTAGCCGTCGACCTGCTGCCCGAGCGCCGGCCCGGGCCGCTGCGGCAGGCCCTGCGGCGCCGGTTGCTGCCACTGGGCCTGGCGCTCCCACGGATTGGGCAGCGCGGCCTGCGGACGCGCCGGCAACTGCGGCGGCCGTTGGGGCTGTTGCAGCTGTTGCGGCGGCCGTTGCGGCGGCGTCGGCTGCACCGCCGGCCGCTGCGCCGGGCGTTGCATCCACGGCTGCGGCACCGGCATCTGCATCGGCATCGGCGTCTGGGGTGGCGTCAGCGGCGGTGTCGGCAGGCCGGACGGATTCGGGCGCTCCCAGGGGTTGGGCAACGGCCGCTGCGCCGCGGCCCCGGCGCCGAGCAGGCGCAATGCCGCCACCTGCGCATTGCGCAGTGCCATGCCGCCGGCCTGCTTGACCGCGTTGCGGCGCCGCAGTGGCGAATCGGGCGGCGTCAGCGGCTGCCGGGCGCCGCCGGTGCGCTCGGGCGACGGGTTCGGGGTGCGGGTCGCCGCGATGTCCAGCTTCTGCAGCAGCCGGTCGAGCGGCCGGCCCTTGCCGATGGTGCTCATCGTGCGGCCTCGCGCCCGGGTGGGTTGTCGATCATCATGGTTTGCCTTTCCATGCGTCCAGGATCGCGCAGCGGGTCCGGCACCGGCGATGCACCAGCGAAGCCTTGTCGGCATTCGCGAAAGCGTCGCGAGAGCGGATCGTTTGCGCCTGCGCAAGGCGGCACGCCGGCCGCCGGCATAGCCTGTGCCGATGCCCCAGACCCCGATCTCGCTCGAGCACCAGGCGGCCATGGTCCGCAAGCTGCAGCAGATGCTGGCGGCGCAGCAGGACGAGCCCGCCACGCTGCTGGAGACGCACATCTCCTTCGTGCTGGTGTGTGGCGGCCATGCCTACAAGATCAAGAAGGCCCTGGCGACGCCGTTCCTCGACCAGTCCACGCTCGCGCTGCGGCAGCGGGCGTGCGACGAGGAACTGCGGCTGAACCGGCGCCTGGCGCCACGGCTGTACCTCGCGGCCGTGCCGGTCACCGGCACGGCGGACAACCCCGCCTTCGCCGGGCAAGGCGACGTCATCGACGTCGCCGTGAAGATGCGCGCCTTTGCGCAGGATGGCCTGTGGGATGCGATGGCAACGCACGGGCAGCTCGGCGCGGCGCAGGTTGATGAACTCGTGCGCGTGCTCGCCGGCTTCCATGCCGCGGCCGCGGTGGCCGACCCCGGCGGCCGGCTGGGGTCACCCGGGCAGGTGCGGGCACCGCTGCGCGAGAGCCTGGATGAACTCGAGGCCCTCGCCGGCCCGGCCAGTGGCGCCGGCCGCCTGGCGCCGTTGCGCAGCTGGGAAGCCGCGGCCTTCGAGCGCCTGCGTCCCGTGATGGCACGGCGCCTTGCGCAGGGAAGGGTGCGCGAATGCCACGGCGACCTGCACCTGGGCAACGTCACCGTGATYGACGGGCACAGCACCGTCTTCGACGGCATCGAGTTCAACGACGACTTCCGCTGGATCGACGTGATGAGCGAACTCGCCTTCATGGCGATGGACCTGCACGCCCACGGCCTGCCGCAGCTGGCGCACCGCTTCGTCAACGGCTACCTCGAGCAGTGCGGCGACTACGACGGCGTGCAGGTGCTCGACTACTACCTGGTGCACCGGGCGCTGGTGCGAGCCAAGGTGCACTGGCTGCGGGCCGCGCAGTGCGCCGCGCCCGAGGCAGCGGGCGCGGAACGCGCGGCCGGCGAGCGCTACCTCGACCTGGCGCTGCGCTTCAGCCGCCGCGATCGCGCAAAGGCGGTGCTGATGCTGACGCACGGCTTCTCCGGCAGCGGCAAGTCGACGCTGACGCAGGAGCTGCTGGAGACGCTCGGGGCGATCCGCATCCGCGCCGACGTCGAACGCAAGCGCCTGGCCGGCCTGCGGCCGCTCGATCGCGGCGCGCCGACGCTCTACGAGCCCGCCATGACGGCGGCCACCCATGCGCAGCTCGGCCGCCTTGCCGCCGTGGTGCTGCAAAGCGGCTACCACGCGATCGTCGATGCGACCTTCCTGCAGCGTGGCCAGCGCGAAGCAGCACGCCAGCTGGCTGCGCACCAGGGCGTGCGCTGCGCCGTGCTCGACTTCGACGCCAGCACCGCGCTGCTTCGCCAGCGCCTGCGGGAGCGGGCGGCCCGGGGCGCCGATGCGTCGGATGCCGACGAGGCCGTGCTCGCCGCGCAGATGCGCACGGCCGAGCCGCTGCAGGACGATGAATCCATGCCGGTCTTCCGCCGCGGGCCGGCGGATGCCGGCTGGGCGCCACTGCTGCAATGGCTGGCCGGCGAGCCGGTCGGCGCGCTGGCCGCCTGACCACCGTCCCCGGCGCAGGGGGGTGGGTTTCCTCGTAGCAAAGTGCAGCCTCTGAAACCGCTTGCATCCCGGCTAGGATCGCGCCCACGGGCCCGCCAGAGTGTCCCGGCATGCCGTGTCGACCGCCACCTTCCGACACCTCGAGGAACAAGAGATGAGAACACTGCGGATACTTTTCACGCTGTGCCTGGGACTGTTGACCTTGCCGTTCGCGCATGCGCAGAGCTGGCAGCTGGTCTGGCAGGATGAATTCCACGGCAGCATCGGGCCCGACTGGGTCTTCGAGACCGGCACCGGATCCGGGGGCTGGGGCAACAACGAGCTGCAGTACTACCGGCGCGAGAACGCGACGGTGGAGAACGATGCGCTGGTGATCACGGCCCGGCGCGAGGACTTCGGCGGCATGCGCTACACGTCCGCGCGCATGAAGACGCAGGGCACGAAGAACTTCCGGTTCGGCCGCATCGAGGCGCGCATCGCGCTGCCGGGCAAGCAGGGCACCTGGCCGGCCTTCTGGATGCTGGGCAGCAACCTCGGCAGCGTGGGCTGGCCGGCGTCGGGCGAGATCGACGTCATGGAGCAGATCAACACCGGCAGCGACGTGTACGGCACGGTGCACTGGCAGGCCAACGACGGCAGCCATGCCTCCTATGGCGGCCACATGGCGACCCGCATCCAGGACTACCACCTGTACGCGGTGGAGTGGAGCCCGACGACGATCCGCTGGTTCGTCGACGGCACGCAGTACCACGTCATCGACATCACCAACGGCGCCGGCGGCACCGACGAGTTCCAGCGCGACTTCTTCCTGCTGCTGAATATGGCGGTCGGCGGCAACTGGCCGGGCTTCAACATCGACGATGGCGCGCTGCCGGCGAAGATGTACGTCGACTACGTGCGGGTCTACACGCAGGGC
>NZ_JBFUEB010000138.1:0-13249 GCF_056404395.1 Rhizobacter sp. P2_D12
CCGCCGCGGCGCTCGCCGACCGCCCCGTGCCCACCGCCGCGCTGCCGGCCCACGAACCGTCGGTGCTGAAGACCGACCTGCCGCACGCCTCGCCCAGCATCCGCAAGTTCGCGCGCGAACTCGGCGTGCCGCTGGAAGAAGTGAAGGGCAGCGGGCCGAAGGGCCGCATCACGCAGGAAGACGTCCAGGGCTTCGTCAAGAACGTCATGGCCGGTGGCCAGCAGACCAAGGCGCAAGCCGCCAAGGCCCCCGCCGGTGGCGCCGCCGCCGCGGCCGGCGGCAGCTTCCCCGGCCTGTTGCCGTGGCCGCAGGTCGACTTCACCAAGTTCGGTCCGGTCGAGCGCAAGGATCTGTCGCGCATCAAGAAGATCAGCGGCGCCAACCTGCACCGCAACTGGGTGCTGATCCCGCACGTCACCAACCACGACGACGCGGACATCACCGAACTCGAAGCCTTCCGGGTGCAGCTGAACAAGGAGAACGAGAAGTCGGGCGTCAAGGTCACGATGCTCGCCTTCCTGATCAAGGCCTGCGTCGCGGCGCTGAAGAAGTTCCCCGAGTTCAACGCCTCGCTCGATGGCGACCAGCTGGTGCTGAAGCAGTACTTCCACATCGGCTTCGCGGCCGACACGCCGAACGGCCTGATGGTCCCGGTGATCAAGGATGCCGACAAGAAGGGCATCCTGCAGATCAGCAAGGAGATGAGTGAGCTGGCCGGCAAGGCCCGCGAAGGCAAGCTCGGCCCGGCCGAGATGACCGGCGGCTGCTTCTCGATCAGCTCGCTGGGCGGCATCGGCGGCACCTACTTCACGCCGATCATCAACGCGCCCGAGGTCTCCATCCTCGGCGTGTGCAAGTCGGCGACGCGCCCGGTGTGGGACGGCAAGGCCTTCCAGCCGCGCCTGATCCTGCCGCTGAGCCTGAGCTGGGACCACCGGGTGATCGACGGCGCCTCGGCGGCGCGCTTCAACACCTTCCTCATCCAGGTCCTGGGCGACTTCCGCCGCATCCTCCTCTGAACGAGCCCGCACCATGACGACCGTGGTGGTGGTTCGCAAGGGGACTCAGGTGGCGCTCGCCTCCGACAGCCTCGTGACCTTCGGGGACACGCGGCTGGCGCACGGCTACGAGGACAACGAGAAGCTGTTCAAGGTGGGCGACTCGTGGATCGGCATGGCCGGCACCACCGCCCACTTCCCGGTGCTGCGCCGGGTGCTGAACAGCCTGTCGGCCGACGAGCTGAAGCTGCATTCGCGCGACGAGGTGTTCGACACCTTCCTGAAGGTGCACCCGAAGCTGAAGGAGGTGTTCTTCCTGAACACCAAGGAAGAGGACGCCGACCCGTACGAGAGTTCGCAGTTCACCGCGCTGATCGCCAACGCGACCGGCATCTACGGCGTGTACTCGTACCGCGAGGTGTTCGAGTTCGACCGCTTCTGGGCCATCGGCTCGGGACGCGCGTTCGCGCTCGGCGCGATGTACGCCGCCTACGACGGCAGGCTGTCGGCGCGCGAGATCGCCGAGCTCGGCGTGCGCGCCGGCTGCGAATTCGACAAGAACTCGGCCGGGCCCGTGCGGGCCCACACGATCAAACTGAAGGCGAAAGACTGAGCATGGCACTGATCGACATCAAGGTCCCGGACATCGGCGACTTCAAGGACGTGGCCATCATCGAGCTGCTGGTCAAGCCCGGCGACACGGTGAAGGCGGAGCAATCGCTGATCACCGTCGAGAGCGACAAGGCCTCGATGGAGATCCCGTCGTCGCACGCCGGCGTCGTGAAGGACCTGAAGGTCAAGGTCGGCGACACGGTGAACGAGGGGACGGTGATCCTGTCGCTGGAGGCTTCGGATGCCGCTCGGGCTGAGCCGACCTCCGCTCGGGCTGAGCCGACCGCCGTTCGGGCTGAGCCGACCTCCGTTCGGGCTGAGCCTGTCGAAGCCCCTGCGCCGAAGGCCGCCGCTCCCACGCCGACAAGCACTTCGACAAGCTCAGTGCGAACGGATGTGGCGCCGCAGGCCGCGAGCTTCGCCGGCAGCGCCGACCTCGAATGCGACATGCTCGTGCTCGGTGCCGGCCCCGGTGGTTACTCGGCCGCGTTCCGCGCCGCCGACCTCGGCCTGAAGACGGTGATGATCGAGCGCTTCGCGACGCTGGGCGGTGTCTGCCTGAACGTCGGCTGCATCCCGTCGAAGGCGCTGCTGCACGTCGCCTCGGTGATGGACGAGGTCAAGCACTTCGACGCGATGGGCATCGGCTTCAAAGCGCCCAGCGTCGACCTCGGCAAGCTGCTCAAGCACAAGGAAAAGGTCGTCGGCAAGCTGACCGGCGGCCTGACGGCGATGGCCAAGATGCGCAAGGTGACGGTGGTGCAGGGCAYGGCCGAGTTCGCCGATCCGCATCATGTGACGGTCGCCTTGGGGGGGCCTGGCAAGGAGAGTGGAGGAACGCAGACGATCCGCTTCAAGCGCGCGATCATCGCGGCCGGCTCCGAGGCGGTGAAGCTGCCGTTCCTGCCGAAGGACGATCCGCGCGTCGTCACCTCCACCGGCGCGCTCGAGCTGCGCCAGAACCCGAAGCGCATGCTGATCATCGGCGGCGGCATCATCGGCCTGGAGATGGGCACGGTGTACTCGTCGCTCGGCGCGCGCCTGGACGTGGTCGAGATGCTGGACGGCCTGATGCAGGGCGCCGACCGCGACCTGGTCAAGGTGTGGCAGAAGATGAACGCGCCGCGCTTCGACAACATCATGCTGAAGACCAAGACCGTCGGCGCCGAGGCGACGAAGGACGGCATCCTGGTGCGCTTCGAAGGCGAGGGCGCGCCGAAGGAGCCGCAGCTGTACGACCTGGTGCTGCAGGCGGTGGGCCGCGTGCCCAACGGCAAGCGCATCGGGGCCGACAAGGCCGGCGTGGTGGTGGGCGAGCGCGGCTTCATCCCGGTCGACATCCAGATGCGCACCAACGTGCCGCACATCTTCGCGATCGGCGACATCGTCGGCCAGCCGATGCTGGCGCACAAGGCGACGCACGAAGGCCACGTCGCGGCGGAAGTCGCGGCCGGCGAGCACCTGGGCGACGACCACCTGGCCAAGACCACGTTCATCGCGCGCGTGATCCCGAGCGTGGCCTACACCGATCCGGAAGTGGCCTGGGTCGGCGTCACCGAGGACGAGGCCAAGGCCAAGGGCCTGAAGGTGAAGAAGGGCCTGTTCCCGTGGAACGCCTCCGGCCGGGCCATCGCGAACGGGCGCGACGAGGGCTTCACGAAGCTGCTGTTCGACGAGGAGACCCATGCCATCGTCGGCGGCGGCATCGTCGGCACGCATGCGGGCGACATGGTCGGCGAGATCGCGCTGGCGATCGAGATGGGAGCCGATGCGGTGGACATCGGGCGGACCATCCATCCGCACCCGACGCTCGGCGAAACCATCGGACTGGCGGCCGAGGCCTTCGAAGGCGCTTGTACCGACCTGCCGCCGGTCAAGCGTTGAACGGCGGGTGGTTCGTCGTCAGAGGTTGCTTTCCTTGACGATGAACCACTGGCCGTCGATGCGCTGCCACGTGAGTGCCTTCGTCGTCACGTCGCTGTAGCCGTTCGAGCGGTAGATCTGCTTGAAGCGCGTCTGCGCCTTGCCGTCGCCGAGTTGCGTGACTTCGACGTTCTCGACCTTCACGCCGATCTGCCCGGCCTTGGCGAGCATCGCCTGCCGGCGCGCCTTCCAGGCGTCCGCCGAGCCCTGCGCCGGCTGGAAGCCGGGCGCGTAGAAGGCCAGGTAGCGCGGCAGGTCCTTGGCTTCCCACGCGGCGGCCCAGTCGTTGAGCCGGCGGGCCGGGTCACCGGCGGTTGCCACCGAGGTCGCCGCCGGCGCCACCGCCAGCGCCGTGGCCGGGCTGGTGCCCGACACCGCGCGGCGCGACAGCGCGTCGAAATCGATCGGCGGCGAGACCACGGTGTCGGCCGGGCAGCGTGCCGGCGCATCGCCGTCGGCAGCCCAGCCGCTCGCGTCGTCCGGTGCCGGCGGGGCATCGGCATCACGCACCAGGCCGAGCTGCGCGCCGAGCTGGTTCATCGAGGCCTGCGTGCGCACGTAGGCGACGCCGAGGTCGTACTCGGCATTCGCGTACGAGCGGCGCGCGGTGTACAGCTCGTTCTCCGCGTTCAGCAGGTCGAGCAGGCTGCGCTGGCCGATGTCGAACTGCTGGCGGTAGGCATCGCGCGCCTTCTCGATCGCGATCGTGTTGCGATCCAGGTAGTTCAGCTGGTCGACCAGCTTGCGCGTGTCGTTGTAGGCGATGGCCACCGTCTGGCGCACGTCGCGGCAGGTCTTGTCGCGCAGGTCTTCGGCCTGGGTCAGCAACCGGGTCTGCTGGCGCACGCGGGCCTGGTCGGAGCCGCCGTTGAAGAGGTTCCAGTTCAGCACGATCTCGGCGGTGCTGTCGCGGCGCTGGTCCTGGATGCCGTCGAAGTTGCGGCCGGCGCCGCTGCGCACGCGCGCCTCGACCTTGGGCTGGTAGGCGCTCTCGCGCACCGACACCAGCGAGCGCGCCGAGCGCAGCGACTCGACGCTGGCGCTGATGGCCGGGCTGCGGCGGATCGCCTCGGCCGCCGCATCGTTGGCCGTGCCGGGGATGGCCTGGCGCAGCGCGGCGGGCAGCGGCAGCGTGGCCGGCGGCACCTCGCCGATCACGCGCTGGTAGCGTGCCGACACGTCGTGCAGGTTCGAGACCTCGGTCGACAGGTTGGACTCGGCCAGCGCCAGGCGGGCCGCGGCCTGTTCCAGGTCGACGCCGCGGCCGACGCCGGCACGCACGCGCGAGTTGATCTGGTTGAAGGCGCTGCGGTGCTGCACGAAGTTGTCTTCGGCCAGCGCCACCAGGCGGCGGTAGCGCAGCACGTCGTAGTAGGCGCGCGCGGCTTCGAGCGCGGTCTGCTCGGTGACGTCGAGCACCTCGAAATAGCGCGCCAGGCGTTCATGGCCGAGGCGGCTCACGTCCCGGCTGGTCGCGAGGCCGTCCCACAGCAGCTGCGTCAGCGTCAGCGAGGCACCAGTGCGGTTGATCGACTGGCTTTCGGGCGTGCGCGACTCGATGTTGCTGCTGTCGCGGCCGACGTTGGCGCTCAGGTCGACGCGCGGGTAGAAGCCGCCGCGCGACACGTCGATCGCGTCGGACGCCGCGCGGTAGGCGTTGAACCGGGCGGTGACTTCGGGGTTGGTGGAGAGGGCCTTCTGGACCGCGGCCTTCAAGGCATCGTTGCTTTGGGCGAGGGCGCTGCCGGCGCACATCAGCGTGGCGGTGGCGAGGAAGGTCTTGGTCTTCAACTGCATCGTGATCCTGTCTCTGAGCGAACCCATCGGTAAACCCGATGGGAGTGTAGTGGCCACGCTACAACTGCTCACTCGAAGCGGCCGGACCGTCATCGAGGCGACAGCAGTATTTCACGCAACGGGGCACGCGAGGGGCGTTTTCGCAACAAGTCCTCACAATCTGCCGGCCATCGGTGCACGGGCGCACCGGGCGCTCAAGTCACCTCGCGCCATGACGACAATCCTGACGTCGGGGTTCCCCTGATGGATGCATGTGACTGACGAGACCCCCCCCGAAGGCGCTGCGCGCCTCCCCCACGAAGGGGGCGCCRCCAGTGGCCCGGCAAAGCCGGCTCCACGGCGTCCGCTGTGTCGGGGCCGCTGGCGTCGACTGCACGCGGCGTTCCTGTTGGCGCTCGCGCTGTCGGTGGCGCCGTCGAGCGCATGGGACACCGACCGCATGCTGGCCGCCGCGCAACGCCTGTCGCCGCGCGCCGTCGAAGGTGTCAAGGCCTTGCAGCCGGTGCTGGCCGCCGCCAACGCGCTGGACGAGGACGGCAAGCTGCAGGCCGTCAACCAGTTCTTCAACCGCCGCATCCTGTTCAAGGACGACACCGAAGTCTGGGGCCAGGTCGACTACTGGGCCAGCCCGCTCGAGACGCTGTCCCAGGGGGCGGGCGATTGCGAAGACTATGCGATCGCCAAGTACTTCAGCCTGCTCGCGGTGGGCGTGCCGATCGCGAAGCTGCGCCTGGTGTACGTGCGGGCGCAGATCGGCGGGCCGAACGGCATCGTGCAGGCGCACATGGTGCTCGCCTACCATGCGACGCCGAACGCCGAGCCGCTGATCCTGGACAACCTGATCACCGAGGTGCGCCCGGCCTCGCGCCGGCCCGATCTGACGCCGGTGTTCAGTTTCAACAGCGAAGGCCTTTGGCAGGGCGTCGGCGCGCAGGCGGCCGGCGATCCGGTGTCGCGCCTGTCGCGCTGGCGCGATGTGCTTGCGAAGGCACGCGCCGAGGGGTTCCAATGAGGCACTACAAGAGGGAGACCACATGTCGCTGATCCGCCAGATCTGGCTGTTGCTGCTGGGCACCGTGCTGCTGGCCTTCATCGGCAGCGTGACGGTCGCGGTCGAGTCGGCGCGCGGCTACCTGCAGACGCAGCTGCGCGTGAAGAACGCCGACAACGCGAGCGCGCTGGCACTGTCGCTGTCGCAGCAGCATGGCGACAAGGAGTTGATGGCGCTGATGATGTCGGCCCAGTTCGACACCGGCTTCTACAGCCTCGTGCGCTTCGTTGCCAGCGATGGCAGCGTGGGCTTCCAGCGCGCGAGCGCGGCCGGCCCGTCGGAGGCGCCGGGCTGGTTCGTGCAGCTCGCGCCGATCGTCTCGGAACCGGGCGTGGCCCAGGTCTCGGATGGCTGGCGGGCGCTGGGGCGGGTCGAGCTGGTCAGCCACAGCGGCTATGCGCACGACGAACTGTGGCGCGGCAGCCTGTGGTCGGCGCTGGCGCTGGCGGTGGTCGGCCTGGTGGCCGGCGGCGTCGCGACCTTCGCCGTCGCGCGCATCCGCCGCCCGCTGGATTCGGTGGTGCAGCAGGCGCAGGCGCTGGTGCGCGGCGAATTCGTCACCGTGCCCGAGCCGGCGGTGCCCGAGCTGCGCCGCGTGACGCAGGCGATGAACACGATGGTGGGCCGGCTGCGCATCACCTTCCAGGCGCAGTCGGAGCAGCTCGAAGGGCTGCGCCAGCAGGCCAATTGCGACCGGCTGACGGGCCTGTCGAACCGCGGGCACTTCCTGGGCCAGATGGCGGTGACGCTGCAGCGCGAGGACGGCACCGCCGACGGCGGCCTGGTGCTGCTGCGCGTGCTGGAACTGGCGGAGATGAACCGCGTGCTCGGCCACGCCGCCACCGACCGGATGATCACGACCGTCGCGCAGGCGCTGCGGCCGTATGGCGAGCGCGTCAAGGGCTGCTTCATCGGCCGGCTCAACGGCTCCGATTTCGCGCTGTGCCTGCCGGTGGCCGGCATGGCGCGCGAGACGGCGCAGGCGCTGGCCGATGCGCTGAGCCTGGTGCTGCCGAACCTGAGTGCCGAGGCGGGCGTCGCCGTCGGCGCGATCGAGCTGCGCCGCGACATGACGCTGGCGCAGGTGATGAGCGAGGCCGATGCGGCGCTGGCGCGTGCCGAGAGCCGCGGGCCGTTCGCGGTCGAGCTGGGGGTCGACAACGTCGGGGGTGTCGCGATGCTGGGCGAGGGTGCGTGGCGCCAGCGCATCCGCGACGCGATCACGCAGCAGCGCGTGCACTTGGTGAGCTTCCCGCTGGTGAACGTGCGGCAGGACCTGATCCACCTGGAGTGCCCGCTGCGCCTGCAGCTGGAGCCGGATGGCGTGTTCGAGCCGGCCGCGCGCTGGCTGCCGCTGGCGATGCGCAGCCGCCTGACGGTCGACATCGACGAATGCGCGCTGGCGCTGGCGCTGCGCGATGCGGCGCGCGACGGCAAGCCGCGCTGCGTGAACCTGTCGCCGGCCTCGCTGCAGGACAGCGGGTTCGCGTCGAGGCTGCGCGCGCTGCTGTGGAATGCGCCGCAGGTGGCGCGGCTGATCTGGCTGGAGGTGGCGGAGGTCGCCGCGGTCGAGAACTTCGTGCTGTTGCAGGAACTGGGCCGCCAGCTGCGCCCGACCGGCATCCGGCTCGGGTTGGAGCATGCGGGCGAGCGGCTGGGCAAGATCCCGCGGCTGTTCGAGGCCGGGCTCGACTACGTGAAGCTGGATGCCGCCATCGTGCAGGGTGTCGGCAGCGACCCCAACCGCGCGACCTTCGTGCGCGGCACGGTGACGCTGCTGCACGGCTTGTCGCTGCAGGTGTATGCGGAAGGGGTCAGCAATGACGCCGATGCGCGCCGCCTGTGGGAATGCGGCGTCGACGGTCAGACGGGGCCCTGGATCAAGTGAGGCCGCGCGTCCCGGATTGGCATCCGGGCTACAGGGCCTCGTAGCCCGGATGCCAATCCGGGACCGCGCCGAGACCCAGGATCAATCCACCACCAGCTTGCCTCGCTTCAACAGGTCGTCCAGCACCTGGTTGTCGTTCGTGAACGTCCCCACCAGGTTCAGGTTGCTGATCGTGATCACCTGGTTCACCGCCGCCGCGTTGTAGGTGCCGCCGGTGAATCCGCCGTTGGTGCTGACCTCGACCACCGTGTTGCCGCCGACCACCGAGAAGTGCAGGTAGTTGTTCAGGTTGCCGTGGTCGGGCGTGATCGTGATGGCGTTGGTGGTGCCGATGCTGGAGGGCAGCGCCACGGTGTTGGCGTTGTGGGCTTCGCCGACCAGCAGGTCGCGCAGGTCCAGCACGTCGCCCGAGTTCGTCGTGTTGTCGAAATCGGTGATCACGTCGCGCGCCGGTGCCGCCGTGCTGCCGTTGTCGGCCAGCTTCCACTGGAAGACGTCGTGCCCCAGGCCGCCGGTCATCGTGTCGTTGCCCTTGCCGCCGATCAGCGTGTCGTCGCCGGCACCGCCCGACAGCGTGTCATTGCCCAGGCCGCCGATCAGCTTGTCGCGCGCGGCGCTGCCGGTCAGCGTGTCGTTGCCGACGCCGCCATCCAGCGTGGAGCCGGTGCGGATGACGTAGGAGCCGCCGTTCAGGACGATGTCCTGCGTGTCCGACAGCGTCGGCGCGTTCGCGTCGCTGAACATCGCCAGGTTGCTGGAGCCCAGCGTCTGGTAGGTCGAGTCGGTGCTGAGCTTGTACTCGATCTTCAGCACGGCGTTGCCGCCTTGCTCCCAGTACAGCAGCTCGAGCGCCGTCAGCCCGCCGGTGATCGGCACGCCGGTGTAGACGCGCGTCGTGGGCGACTGGATGTCGTCGTAGACCGCGACGGTGTGGCCGTCGAGCATCAGGCGGAAGCCGTCGTCCGCGGTGACGCGGATGTCGTAGGTGCCTGCGGCCATGTAGACCTCGCCGGTGAGGCGGATGCCGGCATCGGTGGTGCTGCCCAGGCCGCTGGTCGGGCCGTTGCCGCCGCCGCTGCCGGCGCCGGTGCCGGTCTCGATCTTCAGCGAGGCGGCGTCGTTGACCGTGTGGTGCAGGAACTTGTACAGCGAGCTGTTGTTGTCGGTCAGGCCTGAGGTCGACGCGCCGGCGGCGACGTTGACGTTCGAGCCCAGCGAGTTGTCGACATTCGGGTTGTTGCCGTAGTCGATGTTCTTGGCGACGAAGCGGGCATCGACGGTGCCGGTGATCGCGGCAGTGGAGGTGCCGAGGATGCTGTTGCTGCCGCCCATGGTGGCATTGCGCGCATTGACCAGCGTGTTGAAGTCGGACACGTGGTCGAGGTTGCCCAGGGAGCCATCGTCGCTGTGGCGGCGGTTGCCGTTCACGGCGCTTTCGTTGTAGCCGTAGTACTCGCCGTTCAGCCCCTGGGTGTTGGTGAGGGCGGTGGTGGTGGGCGTGGTGGCCGTCAGCGTGTCGGCCTGGCCGGCGACATGGACGGTCAGCGTCGCGTTCGAGGTGGCACCGCTCGGGTCCTTGACCTGGTAGGTGAAGACGTCGTTGACGGTGTTGCCGGTGGCGACCGCGTCGGCGTTGCTGGCCACGTAGGTGTAGCTGCCGTCGTTCTTGAGCGTCAGCGTGCCATAGGTGCCGGTGAGGGTGGTGCCGGCAGGCGCGATCGCGGTGGTGGGCGTGCCGGTGCCGGCGATGGCGAAGGCGACGGTCAGTGCGTCGCCATCCGGGTCGGTGTCCGCGCCGGAACCGCCGCCAGCCTGGATCACGCCGGCAGAGGCGTCCGTGCTGATGCTGCTGGCGGCAGTGACGGTGGTGGGGGCCTGATCGGCACGTGCGACGGGCGCGTCGTTGGTGCCCAGGATGTTGACGGTGATGGTGCTGGTGGTGCCATCGGCCGAGGTGACGGTCAGCTTGTCGGTGTAGGTCGTGCCGGCGACGAACTCGTTGTGGGCGGTGTTGGTCGCGTACGTCCACGCGCCGTTGGCGCCGACGGTGAAGGTACCGTAGCCGTTGGAGCCAGCAACGTTGGTCTGGGCGACGAAGGTTGCGGCGCTGTCGACATCGGAGATCGCCAGCGTGCCGCTGGTGCTCAGGACTGCATTGCTCTCCGTCAGGTTGACGATCACCGGTGTGATGACTGCCGCATCATTGGTGCCGGCGATGTTGACGGTGATGGTGCTGGTCGTGCCGTCAGCCGACGTGACGGCAAGGCTGTCGGTGTACGTTGTGCCAGCCGCAAACTCGTTGTGGGCGGTGTTGGTCGTGTACGTCCAAGCGCCGTTGGTACCGACCGTGAAGGTGCCATAGCCGTTGGAACCAGCCACGTTGGTCTGGGCGACGAAGGTGGCAGCGCTGTCGACGTCCGAGATCGCCAGCGTACCGCCGGTACTCAGGACGGCGTTGCTCTCCGTCAAATTGGCAACCGCCGGTGTGATGACCGCCGCGTCATTTGTGCCGAGGATGTTGACGGTGATGGTGCTCGTCGTGCCGTCGGCCGAGGTGACCGTGAGCGAGTCGGTGTAGGTGGTGCCGGCCACGAACTCGTTGTGAGCGGTCGTTGTCGTGTACGTCCAGGCGCCGTTGGCGCCGACCGTGAAGGTGCCGTACCCATTGGAGCCTGCGACGTTGGTCTGTGCGACGAAAGTGGCCGCGCTGTCGACGTCCGAGATGGTCAGCGTGCCGCTGGTGCTCAGGACCGCGTTGCTCTCCGTCAGATTGGCAACCCCCGGGCTGATGACCGCAGCGTCATTGGTGCCGAGGATGTTGGCAGTGATGGTGCTGGTGGTGCCGTCGGCCGAGGTGACGGTCAGATTGTCGGTGTAGGTCGTGCCGGCGACGAACTCGTTGTGGGCGGTGTTGGTCGTGTAGGTCCAGGCACCATTGGTGCCGAGGGTGAAGGTGCCGTAGCCGTTGGAGCCTGCGACGTTGGTCTGGGCGACGAAGGTTGCTGCGCTGTCGACGTCGGAGATGGTCAGCGTACCGCCGGTGCTCAGGACGGCGTTGCTCTCSGTCAGATTGACGAYCACCGGTGTGATGACGGCRGCGTCGTTGGTGCCKGCGATGTTGACSGTGATGGTGCTYGTCGTGCCGTCGGCTGACGTGACGGTCAGCGTGTCGGTGTAGGTGGTGCCGGCCGCGAACTCGTTGTGGGCGGTGTTGGTCGTGTAGGTCCACGCACCGTTGGTGCCGACGGTGAAGGTACCGTAGCCGTTGGAACCGGCAACGTTGGTCTGGGCGACGAAGGTGGCTGCGCTGTCAACGTCCGAGATGGTCAGCGTGCCGCTGGTGCTCAGGACCGCATTGCTCTCGGTCAGGTTGGCAACAGCCGGCGTGATGACCGCCGCGTCATTGGTGCCGGCGATGTTGACGGTGATGGTGCTGGTCGTACCGTCGGCCGAGGTGACCGTGAGGGTGTCGGTGTACGTCGTGCCAGCCGCGAACTCGTTGTGCGCGGTATTGGTCGTGTASGTCCAYGCGCCGTTGGYGCCGACGGTGAAGGTGCCGTAGCCGTTGGAGCCKGCSACGTTGGTCTGRGCGACGAAGGTGGCCGCGCTGTCGACRTCSGAGATCGCCAGCGTRCCGCCGGTGCTSAGGACKGYGTTGCTCTCCGTCAGATTGACGACCACCGGYGTGATGAYGGCAGCGTCGTTGGTGCCGGCRATGTTGACGGTGATGGTGCTGGTGGTGCCGTCAGCTGACGTGACGGTGAGGCTGTCGGTGTAGGTCGTGCCGGCGACGAACTCGTTRTGGGCGGTATTGGCCGTGTAGGTCCAGGCACCATTGGTGCCGACAGTGAAGATACCGTAGCCGTTGGAGCCTGCGACGTTGGTCTGGGCGACGAAGGTGGCCGTGCTGTCGACGTCGGAGATTACCAGCGTGCCACTGGTGCTCAGGACGGCGTCGCTCTCAGTCAGATTGACGACCACCGGTGCAATGACCGCCGCATCGTTGGTACCGGCGATGTTGACGGTGATGGTGCTGGTGGTGCCGTCAGCCGACGTCACGTTGAGGCTGTCGGTGTACGTCGTGCCAGCCGCGAACTCGTTGTGCGCAGTGTTCGTGGTGTACGACCAAGCGCCGTTGGCGCCAACTGTGAAGGTGCCGTACCCATTGGAGCCTGCGACGTTGGTCTGCGCGACGAAGGTGGCAGCACTGTCGACGTCCGAGATGGTCAGCGTGCCACCGGTGCTCAGGATCGCATTGCTCTCGGTCAACGAAGCAACGACCGGCGTGATGACGGCGGCGTCGTTGGTGCCTGCGATGTTGACGGTGATGGTGCTGGTCGTGCCGTCGGCCGAGGTGACCGTGAGCGTGTCTGTGTAGGTCGTGCCAGCCGCGAACTCGTTGTGCGCTGTGTTGGTCGTGTACGTCCACGCTCCGTTGGCGCCGACCGTGAAGGTGCCATAACCGCCAGACCCGGCGACGTTGGTCTGGGCCACGAAGGTGGCAGAACTGTCGACGTCGGAGATGGTCAGCGTACCGCCGGTGCTCAGGACGGCATCGCTCTCCGTCAGATTGGCAACCGCCGGTGTGATGACCGCCGCGTCATTGGTGCCGGCGATGTTGACCGTGATGGTGCTCGTCGTGCCATCAGCCGACGTGACGGTGAGGCTGTCGGTGTACGTTGTGCCGGCCGCGAACTCGTTGTGTGCGGTGTTGGTCGTGTAGGTCCAGGCGCCGTTGGTGCCGACGGTGAAGGTGCCGTAGCCATTGGAGCCGGCGACGTTGGTCTGGGCGACGAAGGTGGCCGCGCTGTCGACGTCCGAGATGCCCAGCGTGCCGCTGGTGCTCAAGACGACGTTGCTCTCCGTCAGATTGGCAACCGCCGGCGTGATGACGGCAGCGTCGTTGGTGCCGGCAATGTTGACCRTGATCGTGCTGGTGGTGCCGTCGGCCGAGGTGACGGTCAGCGTGTCGGTGTAGGT
>NZ_JBFUEB010000139.1:0-13103 GCF_056404395.1 Rhizobacter sp. P2_D12
GTGCACGCGCTGCCAGCCGCCGGCCGCGGCCTGCGGCGCGGCGCGTCGGCCCCATTGCGCGAGCCACGCCGGCTGCTGCCCGCGCGCCAGCAGCCACAGGCCCAGCGCGAGCGCCGCCACGTGCAGCAGGGCCCACAGCGGGCGCAGGGCCGGCGACACGCCGACCAGCCAGCCGAGCGACGCGACGCCGGTGGCAAGCACGGCGCCCACCGCCGCGTAACCGGCCAACCGGCCGGCATGGAAGGCGAGCCCGGCGCGCGCACCGCCGCAGCCGCGCCACAGCGCGGCACTGGCCGCGCCGCACATCGCGGCGCAGTGCGGTGCGCCGGCCAGGCCCAGCAGCGCGGCGCCGGCGACGAGGGCGGTGCCCATGGCGCGGCGCTCAGAGCACGCGCGAGAAGCGGCGCGGCTCGCGCGCCGCCGCGAGGTGCTTGTCGAACACCATCGCGATCGCGCGCACCAGGAACCAGCCGCTCTCGGTGACCTCGATCACCGGCCCGTTCCAGCGCACCAGGCCATCGTCGACGAAACCCTGCAGGCGTTCCAACTCCGCCGCGAAATGGCCGTGGACATTGACGTTGTGCTGGCGGCGGATCGCGTCGAGGTCGATGCGGCCCTGGCACATCAGCGCCATGATCACGTCGCGGCGCAGCAGGTCGTCGGCATCGAGCACCAGCCCGCGCTCCACCGCGAACTCGCGCCGCGCCATCGCGTCCAGGTACTCCGGCAGCGTCTTCGCGTTCTGGCTGTAGCTCGCGCCCATGCGGCCGATGGCCGACACGCCCAGCGCCACCAGGTCGCAATCGGGCTGCGTGCTGTAGCCCTGGAAGTTGCGGTGCAGCCGGCCCTCGCGGCGCGCCCGCGCGAGCGCATCGCCGGGCAGCGCGAAGTGGTCCATGCCGATGTAGTCGTAGCCGGCCGCGAGAAAGCCGTCGATCGCGCCGCGCAGCATGCGCAGGCGTTCGCCGGGCTGCGGCAGCGCCGCCTCGTCGATGCGGCGCTGCGGCTTGAAGCGCTCGGGCAGGTGCGCATAGCCGTACAGCGCGATGCGGTCGGGTCGCAGCTCGGCGACGCGCGCCACGGTGTGGGCGAGCGACTGCGGCGTCTGCCTGGGCAGGCCGTAGATCAGGTCGAGGTTGATCGACGCGTAGCCCAGCTGGCGCGCCGCGGCCATCAGCACGCGCACGTCGTCGACCGACTGCACGCGGTGTACCGCCTGCTGCACCGCCGGGTCGATGTCCTGCACGCCCAGGCTGATGCGGTTGAAGCCGAGCTGGCGGAAGTGCGCCAGCCGCGCCGGCGTGACGGTGCGCGGATCGATCTCGATCGACACCTCGGCGTGCGGCTGCAGCGTGAAGGCGCCGCGCAGCATCGCCATCAGGCGCGTCAGCTCGGCATCGCTCAGGAAGGTCGGCGAGCCGCCGCCCAGGTGCAGCTGCGACACCGGCAGCCCGCTGCCGAGCGCGGTGGCGTGCAGTTCGATCTCGACCTGCAGCGCGTCCAGGTAGCCGGCGGCGCGCTCGTGGTGGCGCGTGATCACCTTGTTGCAGGCGCAGTAGTAGCAGACCGATTCGCAGAACGGAATGTGCACGTACAGCGACAGCGGCGCATTCGGGTCGGGCCGCTGCAGCAGCGTTCGGCGGTAGGCCGCGGCGTCGAAGGCCGGGCCGAAGCGGTCGGCCGTCGGGTACGAGGTGTAGCGCGGGCCGGGCACGTCGAAGCGGCGCAGCAGCGCGTCGTCGATCGGGGCATGGGTGAGGTAGCTCATGGCGCCCACTGTCGCGTGGGCCGCGCGAGCCTGTCTTGCGCCAGATCAAGCGCGCGTGCAGGTGCGGCTTCCAGAATGGGTCCATGAGTGCAATGCCCCTTCACCCGGCCCTCTCCCCCTGTGCGATGTGCGACCTGCACCCGCTGTGCCGGCCGGGGGCCGTGCCGCGCCGGGTCGCCGCGGGCGAGTTGCTGTTCCAGCAGGATGCGCCCTTCGTCGCGCTGTACGCGGTGTGCAGCGGCTGCGTGCGCACCAGCGCGCGCGCCGGCCCGGGACGCGAACGCGTGACCGGTTTCGCGCTGGCGGGCGACCTGCTCGGCCTGGACGCGATCGCCGCCGGCCGCCATGGCCACGACGCCGTCGTGCTCGAGGACGCCGAGGTGTGCGAGATCCCGTACGACACGCTGGAGGAGGCGCTGGCGACCTCGCTTCCGATGCAGCGCCGCTTCCACCAGCTGATGAGCCACGAGATCGTCACCGACCAGGCGCTGATGCGCCTGCTGAACCAGCGCAGCGCGTCGGCGCGGCTGGCGGCCTTCCTGCTGGGCCTGTCGGACCGGCTGCGCGCGCGCGGCCTGCCCGACGACCGGCTGCACCTGCCGATGAGCCGCGAGGACATCGGCAGCTACCTGGGGCTGCGCATCGAGACCATCAGCCACATGCTGACGCGGCTGCGCAAGTCGGGGTCCCTGCGCGTGAAGCTGCGCGACATCGACATCCTCGACCTCGCCGCACTGCGCCAGGTGGCCGACGGCGCGTTGTGACGCGCCCTACGACTCTTTCCACAACAGCGCGCTGAGCGCCGTCGACGTCGCGATCACCCCCCAGAAGATCAGAAAGGTGACGCTGTAGATCGCGCGCGGCGACCAGCCGATGAGCGGGCCGCCGAACCACTGGAACTCGTTCGGGTCGACGACCACGAACACCAGCATCTCCAGCACGCCGGCCATCAGGAAGGCCGGCCACAGGATGGTGACGGCACGCATCTCAGTGCGCCGGCGTCGCCGCGTGGTTGCGCGCCTGCTGCGCCGGCGCGCCCGGCGTCTTGGCCGCCGCCACGCGCGCCGCCGGCGTCGCCGGCTCGTCCAGCACCGGGTCGATGTGCGTCCAGGCCAGCACCATCGTCGCGATGCCGGCCAGCACCACCAGCGCCGGTCCGCTGATCACCAGCCACACCATGCCGTGGCGCCACCACGGCGAAACCGGCATCGTTGCAGGGTGGGTCATTGCGCTTCTCCTTGATTCAACGGGGGACCACGAAGGTGGATTTCTCGTGCACGGTGACGCTGCCTTCGGCACCCAGGCGCTCGACGTCGAACGCGATCGGATGCGCACCGGTGCCCAGGGCCGCCGCGCTCTGCAGCGGCACCTGGACCCGCACCGCCAGCCAGCGCGCCTCGGCCGGGCCGACGTCGACCTCCGGCACCGAAGCCACCACCGCCTGCGCGATGCCGGCCACGCGCACGCGGTAGCGCTGCGGCTGTTCGCTGGCATTCATCAGCTGCAGGCGGTAGACGTTCTCGATGCGGCCGTCTTCCACCTGGCGCGCGAGCGCGCCGCGGTCGCGCACCACGTCGACCTTGAAGGGCTTGCGCAGCGCGAGGCTGGTGGCGAAGCCGGCGGTGATCGCCAGCATCACCCCCGCATAGACCAGCACGCGCGGGCGCGCCACGCGGCGCAGCGTCTGCGCCCAGGTCCAGCCGTTGCGCAGCGCGTTCTCGGTCGCGTAGCGGATCAGCCCGCGCGGGTAGTTCATCTTGTCCATCACGCCGTCGCAGACGTCGATGCAGGCGGCGCAGCCGATGCACTCGTACTGCAGCCCCTGGCGGATGTCGATGCCGGTCGGGCACACCTGCACGCACAGGGTGCAATCGATGCAGTCGCCCTTGCCCAGCGCCTTCGCGTCGGCGCTGCGCGGGCGCGAGCCGCGCGGCTCGCCGCGCGCCTCGTCGTAGCCGATCACCAGCGTGTCGCGGTCGAACATCGCGCTCTGGAAGCGCGCGTACGGGCACATGTACTTGCACACCTGCTCGCGCATGTAGCCGGCGTTGCCGTAGGTCGCGAAGCCGTAGAACAGGATCCAGAACCACTCCCACGGACCGAACGCGAGCGCGGTCGTCTCGGCCACCAGCACGCGGATCGGCGTGAAGTAGCCGACGAAGCTGAAGCCGGTCCACAGCCCGATCGCGATCCACGCCGCCTGCTTGCCGCCCTTGCGCAGCCACTTGCCCGCCGTCCACGGCGCGGCATCGAGCCGCATGCGCGCCACGCGGTCGCCCTCGATGCGGCGCTCGACCCACATGAAGATCTCGGTGTAGACGGTCTGCGGGCAGGCATAGCCGCACCACAGCCGCCCGGCCACCGCGGTGAACAGGAACAGCGCATACGCGCTCAGCACCAGCAGCCCGGTCAGGTAGATGAAATCCTGCGGGTACAGCACCAGCCCGAAGATGTAGAAGCGGCGCGCCTCCAGGTCGAACAGCAGCGCCTGGCGCCCGTTCCACGTGAGCCACGGCAGGCCGTAGAACACCAGCTGGGTGGCCCACACCAGCGCCCAGCGCCACGCGGCGAAGCGGCCGCTGACGGCGCGCGGGTAGATCTTCTTCTCGCTGGCATACAGCGAGACCAGCTCGGCCGACGCATCCTGCACCGGCACGATCGGGATCACGGCAGGTTTCACTGCGGCGCCGCGGCGGTGTGCGACAGGCTCCAGACGTACGACGCCAGCACGTGGATCTGCTCGGGCGACAGGCGGCCCTTCTGGGCCGGCATCACGTTGGTCTTGCCGTTGTTGACCATCGCGAGGATGGCGGCCTCGCCCCAGCCGTGCAGCCACACCTTGTCGGTCAGGTTGGGGGCGCCGAGGGCCTGGTTGCCCTTGCCGTCCATGCCGTGGCAGGCGGCGCAGGCCGTGAAGCGCGGCTTGCCGAACTGCGCGCTCGAATCGTGCGGGCTGCCCGACAGGCTCAGCACGTACTGCGCGAGTTCGTGCAGTTCCTGCGGGCCGCCCACCGCCGCGGCCATCGGCGGCATCATGCCCTGGCGCCCTTCGGTGATGGTCTCCTCGATCTTCCCGGGCGTGCCGCCGTGCAGCCAGTCGCCGTCGGTCAGGTTCGGGAAGCCCTTGCTGCCGCGCGCATCCGAGCCGTGGCAGGCGGCGCAGTTGTTGATGAACAGGCGCTCGCCGATGCCCATCGCCTGCGCGTCGCGCGCCAGCGCATCGGCCGGCATCGCGGCGAAACGCGCGTAGAGCGGCGCCATCTGCGCGCGGGCGTCGCGCTGCTCGGCCTCGTACTGGCCGACACTGGTCCAGCCGAAGCTGCCGGCGGCACTGCCGAGGCCGGGGTACAGCGCCAGGTAGCCGAGCGAGAACACCACCGTCAGCACGAACATCACCATCCACCAGCGCGGCAGCGGGTTGTTCAGCTCGCGCAGGTCTTCGTCCCACACGTGGCCGGTGCTGTTGTCGGAGGCCATCACCTTGCGGCGGCTCGCGATCACCAGCAGCGCGAGGCAGGCCGCCAGGCCCAGCAGCGTGACGGCGCCGATGTAGATCGACCAGCCGCCGTTGAGGAAGTCGCTCATCGCGCATCTCCTTGCTCGTCCGCGCGGTCGCCTTCGAACGGCAGCCGGGCCGCCTCGTCGAAGGCCTCGCGGTTGCGCCGCGCCCAGGCCCAGGCGGCGATGCCCAGGAACACCAGCATCG
Organism: Rhizobacter sp. P2_D12; assembly: GCF_056404395.1. Lineage (NCBI taxonomy): Bacteria > Pseudomonadati > Pseudomonadota > Betaproteobacteria > Burkholderiales > Sphaerotilaceae > Rhizobacter > Rhizobacter sp. P2_D12. The sequence goes on from NZ_JBFUEB010000139.1 coordinate 5,475, forward strand.
ACAGCACGGTGACCGCGCTCCTCAGTTCGTTGACATCCATGGCTTGCTCCTTACTTCACCGAGGTGCCGAGCACCTGCAGGTAGGCGACCAACGCGTCGATCTCGGTCTTGCCCTTGACGGCCTCGCCAGCGGCGGCGATCTCGGCATCGCTGTACGGCACGCCGACACGGCGCAGCGCGACCAGCTTGGGCGCCATGTCGGCCGGGTCGAGCGTGGCCTTGGCGAGCCACGGGTAGGCCGGCATGTTCGATTCGGGCACCAGGTCGCGCGGGTTGTCCAGGTGCAGCCGGTGCCATTCGTCGCTGTACTTGCCGCCCACGCGCTGCAGGTCGGGGCCGGTGCGCTTGCTGCCCCACTGGAACGGGTGGTCGTAGACGAACTCGCCGGCCGTCGAGTAGTGGCCGTAGCGCAGCGTCTCGGCGCGGAACGGCCGGATCATCTGCGAGTGGCAGTTGTAGCAACCCTCGCGGATGTAGATGTCGCGCCCGGCCAGCTGCAGCGCGGTGTAGGGCAGCAGGCCCGGTGTCGCCTGCGTGGTCGAGCGCTGGAAGAACAGCGGCACGATCTCGACCAGGCCGCCGACGGCGACGACCAGCAGGATCAGCACGATCATCAGGAAGTTGTTGGTCTCGATCTTCTCGTGCGAGAAGCCGGGGGTGGGGTTCGCCATGATGGGTGTCTCCGGGGTTCAGGCACTGGCCAGCGCGGGCACGGGCATGGGCACCGGCAGCGGCCGGTAGCGGCCCTGCGTGGCGGTCTTGACGACGTTCCAGGCCATGATCAGCATGCCGGCCAGGTACAGCAGCCCGCCGCACAGCCGCACGACGTAGAACGGGTAGGTGGCCTTGACGCTCTCGACGAAGCTGTAGACCAGGGTGCCGTCGGGGTTGACCGCGCGCCACATCAGGCCCTGCATCACGCCGGCGATCCACATCGCGGCGATGTAGAGCACGATGCCGACGGTGGCGATCCAGAAGTGGAGCTCGATCGCGCGGGTGCTGAACATCTTCGTCTGTCCGAACATGCGCGGCACCAGGTAGTACAGCGTGCCCATCGAGATCAGGCCGACCCAGCCGAGCGCGCCGGAGTGCACGTGGCCGATGGTCCAGTCGGTGTAGTGGCTCAGGGCGTTGACGGTCTTGATCGACATCATCGGCCCCTCGAAGGTGCTCATGCCGTAGAACGACAGCGAGACGATCAGGAACTTGAGGATGGGGTCGTCGCGCAGTTTGTGCCACGCGCCCGACAGCGTCATGATCCCGTTGATCATGCCGCCCCAGCTGGGCGCCAGCAGCACCAGCGAGAACAGCATGCCCACGCTCTGCGCCCAGTCGGGCAGCGCGGTGTAGTGCAGGTGGTGCGGGCCCGCCCACATGTAGGTGAAGATCAGCGCCCAGAAGTGCACGATCGACAGCCGGTACGAGTACACCGGCCGCTCGGCCTGCTTGGGGATGAAGTAGTACATCATCCCGAGGAAACCGGCCGTCAGGAAGAAGCCGACCGCGTTGTGGCCGTACCACCACTGCACCATCGCGTCCTGCACGCCGGCATAGGCGGAGTAGCTCTTGGTGAAGCTCACCGGGATGACCGCGCTGTTGACGATGTGCAGCAGCGCGACGGCCAGGATGAAGGCGCCGAAGAACCAGTTGGCGACGTAGATGTGGCGCACGCGGCGCACCGCGATCGTGCCGAAGAACACCACCGCGTACGAGACCCAGACGATGGCGATCAGGATGTCGATCGGCCACTCGAGCTCGGCGTACTCCTTGCCCTGCGTGTAGCCGAGCGGCAGCGAGACCGCGGCGGCGACGATCACCGCCTGCCAGCCCCAGAAGGTGAAGGCGGCCAGCCGCGGCATGAAGAGCCGGGCCTGGCAGGTGCGCTGCACCACGTAGTAGCTGCTCGCGAACAGCGCGCAGCCGCCGAACGCGAAGATCACCGCGTTGGTGTGCAGCGGGCGCAGCCGGCCGTAGCTGAGCCAGGAGACGCCCAGGTTCAGTTCGGGCCAAGCCAGCTCGGCGGCGATGAACACGCCCACCAGCATCCCCACCACGCCCCACAGCACCGCTGCCAGGGAGAACCAGCGCACGCTCCAGTCGCTGTAGACCGGTTGCGCTGTCGTCGACTCGTTCGCCATGTGTCGCCCCTTCTCTTTCTTCGCTTCGTCGCCTCGTCGCCAGGATCGGCGCAGGGACATTCTTCGGGAGCGACGGGGCTTCAGGCTTGACGCTCGTCAAACGGCGCGCCATCGCCGTCGAGGATGCGCTGGCCTTCATGATCCAGGTCATCGAACTGCCCGCGGTGCAGCGCCCAGCCGAACACGCCCAGCAGCGCCAGCACCAGCAGCGCGGACATCGGGATCAGCAGGTACAGGATGTCCATCGGGCTTCAGCGCGCGAGGCGCAGCGAGTTGAGGGCGACCAGCAGCGAGCTGGCCGCCATGCCGAGCCCGGCCGCCCACGGCGGCAGCAGGCCGGCCAGCGCGAGCGGCACGCTGGCCAGGTTGTAGACCGCGGCCCAGGCCAGGTTCTGGCGCACCACGCGGCGCACGCGCCGCGCCGTCTCGCAGGCGAGCGCGACGCCGCCCAGGCGCGCATCGACCAGGATCGCGTCGGCATTGCCGCGCGCCACCAGCGCACCCTGCCCCATCGCGAAGGACACGTCGGCCTGCGCCAGCACCGGCGCGTCGTTGATGCCGTCGCCGACCATCGCGACGCATTCGCCGCGCTGCTGCGCGGCCTGCACGCAGGCGCGCTTGGCCTCGGGGTCGGCCGCGCCGACCGCGTCGTCGAGCCCGCCCGCCTCGGCCATGCGCTGCACGCGCTGCGGCGCGTCGCCGGACAGCAGCACCGCGCGCAGCCCGGCAGCGTGCAACGCACGCACCGCCGCGGCCGCATCGTCGCGCAGCTGTTCGTCGAAATCGAGCCGCAGCAGCGCCTGCCCCGGCCGGCCGAACCACAGCCGCGGGCCGTCGCCATCGGCCGCCGGCGCGGCGCCCAGCCACGTGGCGCTGCCGAGCCGCCATTCGACGCCGGCGGCGTCGCGCGCCGACAGGCCGAAGCCGGCCTGCTCGGCCACGTCGTGCCAGGCGGCGTCGGGCGCGCCGGGTGCGATCGCGCACAGCGCCTGCGACAGCGGATGCGACGACCAGCGCGCCAGCGACACCGCGCGCGCCTGCAGCAGCGCATCGCCGTCGGGCCCGCCGGGCGCGAGGCGCGCGAGGCCGGCGAAACGCGGGCGCTCGCCGGTCAGCGTGCCGGTCTTGTCGAGGAAGACGGTGCGCAGCTGCGCCATCGGCTCCAGCGCATCCAGCCGCTGCAGCAGCACGCCGCGGCGCGCCAGCGCATGGGCCGCCGCCACGTAGGCCGACGGCACCGCGAGCGACAGTGCGCACGGGCAGGTGACGATCAGCACGGCCACCGCGACGCCGAGCGCGCGCGACGGATCGAACACGCTCCACGCCGCGGCCGCGCTGGCGGCCAGCAGCAGCACCGTCCACAGGAAGGGCAGGGCCCAGCGGTCGGCCGCGCCGGCCGCGCGCGGGCGCTGCGCCAACGCCTCGTGCATCAGCGCGACGATGCGCTCCTGGCGCGTCTCGGCACCCACCTGCAGCGCACGCATCACCACCGGCGCCGCCAGGTTGATGCTGCCGGCCAGCACCGGCGCGCCCTCGGGCTTGTCGACCGGTCGCGACTCGCCGCTGATCAGCGATTCGTCGGCCTGGGTGCGGCCTTCGAGCAGCACCCCATCGGCGCAGAAGGCCTCGCCGCTGGCCACGCGCAGCCGGTCGCCGCGGCGCAGCTGCGCGATCGGCACGCGCTCGCTGCCGCCGTCGTCGCGCAGGCGCAGCGCGCTGTCGGCCAGGCCGGCGACGCTCGCCTCCAGCGTCTCGGCGGCGCGGTGGCGCGCGCGCATCTGCAGCCAGCGCGCACCGAGCAGGAAACTGACGAACATCGTCAGCGAATCGAACCAGACCTCGTGGCCGAACGGGCCACCCGGGTCGAAGGCGGCGCCGGTGCTGGCGACGAAGGCCACCGCCAGGCCCAGCGCGACCGGCACGTCCATGCCGATGCGGCGGCTGCGCACGCTGCGCCAGGCGCCGCGGAAGAACGGCGCCGCCGACCACCACAGCACCGGCAGCGTCAGCACCCAGCTGCCCCAGTCGAGCAATTGCTTCAGGTCGGGGGCCAGCTCGCCGGGCCGCGCGACGTAGTTCGGCGCGGCCAGCATCATCACCTGCATCATGCAGAACACCGCGACGAACAGGCCCCACAGCGCGTCGCGCGATTCGCGCCGGCGCAGCTCGCGCATCGCGCCGGTCACGCCGGGCACGGCGCCATAGCCGGCGTGGCGGATGGCCTGCAGCAGGCGGTCGAGGTCGGTGCGCTGCGGATCCCACTGCAGGCTGGCCGACTGCGTGGCCGCGTTGACGCTGCAGTCGCGCGCGCCGGGCACGCCGAGCACCGCCGACTCGATCAGGCCGGCGCAGGCGCCGCAGTACAGGCCCGACAGCTGGACCGATGCGCGCTGCATGTCAGCGGATGACCAGCAGCGGCACCGTCGAGCGCGCCAGCACGCCGCTGACGGTCGAGCCCGACAGCCACTGGGCGAGCGCGCCGTGGCCGTGCGAGCCGATGATCACCAGGTCGAAGCCGCCCTGCCCGGCCAGCCGCGCCACCACCGACGACGACGCGCCAACCTCGTGCGTGTAGAGCGCGGCGATGCCGTGCGCCTCGAGCTGGCGGCGCACCGGCTCCAGCACCGCACGCGCGTCGGCCTGCAGGCGCTGCGCCACCTCGGCGTCGTCCAACAGCGCGGACAGGCCGTGCGGCAACGGCGAGAGGCCGTGCACCACCTCGAACTGGTTGCCTTCGACCAGCCACTCGCGGTGCGACAGCAGGTGGTCCAGCATGCGTTGCGTGGACGGGCTGTCATCGACGGCGAGCAGGATCTTCATGGCGATTCCTCGGCAGGGTGTCGCCACGATAGGGTGGGGTTGCGGCGGGCGGCTTGATCTGGCGCAAGTGCGCGCTCAGGCGGCGCGCGGCAATTCGCCCTGCGCCGCCGCCTGCGCCGCGGGCGCTCGCACCAGCAGCACCGGCACCGGCGCCAGGCGCAGCACCTGTTCGGCATCGCTGCCGAGGAACAGCCGGTTCACGCCCCGCCGGCCATGCGTGCCCAGCACGATCAGGTCGGCCGGCCACTCGCGCGCCTGCTGCGCGATGACGTCGGCCAGGCGCGTGCCCAGGCCTTCGAACATCGTGACGTCGGTGGCGACGCCGGCCGCCACCGCCCGGTCGCGGCCCTTGGCGAGCAGTTCCTTGCCGGCCTCGCGCAGGCCGGGCACGATGTCGTTGACGTAGGCGCCGTACGGCGCGAAGCCGGCATAGACGGTCATGTCGTCGACCAGGAACAGCAGACGCAGCTGGGCACCGGTCAGCACCGCGAGGCGGATCGCCTCGTCGAGGCCGGCGGTGGAGGTGGGGCTGCCGTCGAACGGCACGAGGATGCGGGTGTACATGGCGATCTCCTGGGACGGGTGGGTTGAAGAGGCGGGGCCGGCTCAGCCTGCCGAACGGGTCACGTAGGCATCGCACCAGCCCCGAGCCGCGACGAGCTGCCGCGGGAACAGGCTGCAGTCGGACCACGGCTGGGCCGCGTCGCGGTACAGCGCGCAGTTGGCACAGGTGCTGCCGGGCCGGAACTTGGGCCAGGCCTTGCGGTCGACGCGGGCCGCATCCTCGACGTAGCCGACCGCCTGGGCGTGCGGATCGCGTTCGTCGAGCCGCGTCTTGACGACGGCTGGCGGCGCCGCCTTCTTCGCGGCAACGCACGGCAGCGCCGCGAGCGCGGCAGCGCCTGCAGGCAACAGCCAGACCATGCGGCGGCGGGTGCACATCGCGCGGGCGCTCAGTCGGTGCTGCCGATCATCGACCGCTCGCCGAGCAGGAAATCATCGAGGCTCAGCGAACTGCGGCGGACTTGCCGCGACAAGCTCATCACGTCCTCGATCTGCCGCGCCATGCCGTTGAAGGCATTGCGCAATGCGACCTGGGCATCGTCGTGGTGGACCCGGCTCACCGTCAGCTCGTGCCCGGGCAGCGTGACGTCGATGCGCACCGCCACCGAGCGGCCGTCGTGCAGCTTCAGCAGCTCGATCGTGGTGCGGCACGACACGATGTCGCTGCAGAACAGCTCGAGCTTGTCGATCTTGCGCCGTGCGGCCTCCTCGAGAGCGGGCGACGGGCCCATGCCGAGGAACTGGATCGTGATCGGCTTCTTCATACGGTCTTTCGGTGCGGACAGGGTGTTCGCATCGTGCCGTGCCGGGCGGCCGCCCGGCTTGATCGGGCTCAAGGCGCGTCGCGGGCGGCCGTGCAGATGACACGCCGGCGCTTGCCGCTGGGCAGGCGGTCGGCGGCACGCGGCGGTGCGGCCCGCAACCGCACGCCCGGCGCGCCGTGGCGCAGCAGGARGGCGGCCAGCGCCTGCAGTGCCTGCTGCCGCTCGCGCGAGGCCGCGGCGTGCAGCAGCAGCTCGGCCGGGCCGCGCTGCTCGAGCTGGAAGTCGAACAGGCCGGCCTCGTCCTCCAGCACGGTGCACAGCGCCAGCGGCGTCAGCGTGACCGGGCCGGCCGTGCCGGCCAGCCGCAGGCTGTCGTCGCAGCGCCCGTCGACCTCGACCACCGGCAGCACGCTGCCGCAACCGCAGGGCGCCGCGCCGATGCGGGTGCGGTCGCCGATGTCGAGCCGGACCAGCGGCTGCAGGTGGTTGGCGAGGTTGGTCAGCAAGGTGGTCGCGCCGGTCTCGCCCGGCGGCATGGCGCGGCCCTGCGCATCGACCGCTTCCAGCAGCACCCAGTCGCTGTTCAGGTGCAGCCGGCCGCAGCGGCACTGCGATGCGAGCGGCAGGAACTCGGAGGCGCCGTAGGCATTGGCGCAGGGGCAGCCGAAGACCTGCTCGAGGCGGCGCCGCGCCGGTGCCGACAGCGCCTCGCCGCCCAGCCACAGCTCGGCCAGGCGCAGCGGCATGCGGCCGGCCTCGTGCTCGTCGGCCAGCAGCAGCGCGACGCTCGGGTAGGTGGCGACGATGGTCGGCGCCATCGCACGCAGGCCGGCCACCAGCGCGGCCAGTGGCTGCAGGAAATCGAAGCCGTGCAGGCGCGCGGCCAGCGACGGGTTCAGGCGCCGCACCCGCTCGACCGACACCGTGCTCGCGAAATGCCCGCTGGTGGCGCCGACGAAGGCGATGCGCTCGCCCAGCAGCCACGGGTCGAGCAGGCGCCGCCAGGGTTGCAGCAGCGGCCGGCGCTGCATCTCCAGCGCGTCGTACACCGCCATCGCGGCGGCGTCCTGCAGGTACACGCCGGGTTCGCCCTGGCTGCCCGAACTCTCCCAGGCGACCAAGCCGTCGAAACACGGCCGGCCGATGGCCTGCGGATCGGCCAGCACGCGGCGCAGCGCGCGCAGCGTCACGCCCGGCCTGGTGAGCGAGGCTTCGAAGTCGCGCATCAGCTCGGCCTTGTGCAGCACCGGCAGCGCGTCGAGCCGCACGCGAGCCGGGTCGACACCGGCCAGCCGGCGCCGCCACAGCGGCGAGCGCGCCTGGGCGCACGCGAGCAGCGCGTG
>NZ_JBFUEB010000140.1:0-12950 GCF_056404395.1 Rhizobacter sp. P2_D12
GGCCCCGCATGCCCCCGCGCTGCCTGCGCCGGCCCTGCCGCCGGGCGCCGAGCCGGCCGAACCGTTCGGGCCGTTCCCRCGCGCCGTGTGGGTGCGCGAGGCCTCGCCCGGCCTGGAGCTGCTGTCGTGCGAGGACGTGATCTGCCGCCACGTCGAGCACGTGGTGCGCCGCCACGTCGCCGACATGCTCGGGCTGCAGGAGGTGCAGCGCCTGCTGCAGCAGGCCCAGCGCGACGTGCCCGAGCTGGCCACCGAGGTCGCCCGCGTCGTGCCGACGCAGCGCCTGGCCGACGTGCTGCGCCGGCTGCTGCAGGAAGGCATCCCGGTGCGCAACCTGCACGGCATCTTCGAGAGCCTGGTGAACTGGGCGCAGAAGGAGCCCGACAACATCGCGCTGACCGAGCTGGTGCGCATCGACATGGGCCGCTACATCACGAGCCGCCACGTCGGCCCGCGCCGCGAGCTGCCGGCGATCCTGATCGAGTCGAGCCTGATGGAGCGGGTGCGCCAGTCGATCGAGCGCACGCCGCGCGGCAATCTGCTGCTGCTCGACCCGGCCGTCAGCCAGGACGTGCGCGAACAGGTGCGCCGGCTGGCCGGCAGCCACTCGGGCCGCGTCGTCGCGCTGGCCGCCTCCGACGTGCGGCGCTACTTCAAGACGCTGATCGAGCCGGTGGCGCCGTCGCTGCCGGTGCTGTCGTACCAGGAGGTCGACGAGGACGTGACGCTGCAGCCGATGGGCTGGATCACCGACCCGAAGGAGGCTGCGGCATGACCCCGCAAAACCTGCTCGACCTGACGCGCGAGGGCCTGCTGATCGTGCTGCTGGTGAGCCTGCCGGTGGTCGCGGTGGCCACCATCACCTCGCTGGTGGTGGCGGTGCTGCAGGCGGTGACGCAGGTGCAGGACCAGAGCATCGGCCAGTCGGTGCGGCTCATCGCCGTGCTGCTGGCCATCGTGTTGAGCGCGGGCTGGCTGGGCCGCGACGTGATGCGCTTCGCCGAGCGCGCCTTCCACACCGTGACCACCCTGCCATGACCCGAACCCTCGTCGTTGCCGCCCTTGCCGTGCTGTCGCTGCTGCTGCAGCTGGTGCCCGCCGCGCGCGCCGCCGACCTGCCGGCGCGCGGCCGCGCGGTGCGCCTGGAGGCGAGCGAGAAGTCGCTGCCCGACTTCCTGCGCGAGCTCGCCGCATCGCAGGGCGTCACGGCCGTCATCGACCCGAAGATCGGCGGCTCGATCAGCGGCAAGTTCGTGCTCAGCGGCACCGAGTCGGCGCGCAATGTGCTGAACAGCGTGTGCTCGGCGAACGGCCTGACCTGGTACTACGACGGCGCCTTCCTCTACGTCGACCTGGCGTCGGACGCGCGCAGCGAGGTGCTGCCGATCTCGCCCGGCAACGCGTCGCGCATCGCCGACACGCTGGCGCGGCTGAAGATCGCCGACGGCCGCTTCCCGCTCAGCGTCAGCGAGCGCGAGGGCAGCGTGTTCGTCTCCGGCCCGAAGCGCTACGTCGAGATGGTGCGGCAGACGGTGCGCCTGGTCGACCAGCGCACCGCGCTCGTCGACAGCGCCGAGATCCGCGTCTTCCCGCTCAAGTACGCATGGGCGGCCGACTTCAAGGTGCACCGCTCGGGCGGCCAGGTCAGCATCCCCGGCGTCACCAGCGTGCTGCGCAGCCTGTTCGGCAAGAGCTCGGGCTTCGGCGCGGCCGCGGCCGGGCGCGCCGGCACCGGCATGCCGTTCACGCTGGGCGCGAACCGGCAGATCAAGCTCAGCACCGGCGAGTCGGTCGAGGCGCCGAAGCTCGAGATGACCGGGCCGGCCGGCGCCGACGGATCGAGCGACAGCGGTGCCTTCGGCGGCGGCGAGCTGCCGCAGTTCCATGCCGACACGCGCATGAACGCGGTGCTGGTGCGCGACATGCCCGACCGCATGGCGCGCTACGAGAAGCTGGTGGCGGCGATGGACGTGAAGCCGCGGCTGGTCGAGATCGAGGTGACGATCATGGACGTCAGCTCCGATTCGCTGAACAGCCTGGGCGTCGACTGGCGCGCGCACGGCAAGCGGCTCGATTTCCAGACCGGGCAGGGCGACCGCCCGGCGCTGAACTGGAACAGCGCCAGCACCGAGGCCGGCCAGGTGGCGGGCGTCGCCGCCGACGGCCGCACGCCGCTGACGCCGCTGGGCGCCCTGTTCACCGCGGCCATCGGCCACGAGACGCGCAACTACCTGCTGGCGCGCGTCTATGCGCTGGCGCAGAAGGGCAACGCCAACATGGTGGCGCGGCCGAAGGTGATGACGCTGGACAACAGCGAGGCGCTGCTCGAGAACCGCAGCGAGTTCTACGTGCGCGTCGGCGGCTTCCAGGACTCGAGCCTGTACAAGGTCAACACCGGCACCGCGGTGCGCGTGACGCCGCTGATCGTCGACGAGAACAGCGGGCGCGGCGTGATGATGTCGATCGACATCGAGGACGGCGACATCGGCGCCGGCACCGTCGACCAGATCCCGATCGTGCGGCGCCGCGCGGTCAACACGCAGGCGCTGGTCGACGAAGGCACCAGCCTGCTGATCGCCGGCTACACCACCGAAGAGAAGAGCAGCGTCACCTCGGGCGTGCCGCTGCTGTCCAGCATCCCGGTGATCGGCAAGCTGTTCCAGGTGACCGAGAAGAAGCAGCTCAACATGGAGCGCTTCTACCTGCTGACCCCGCGGCTGGTGCAGCCCTCGGGCGCGACGGTCGGTGCGGCCGAAAGGAGCGACTGAGCATGAACGCCGCCGTGCATGCCCCCGAGGCGCTGCTGCAGGAGCCGGGATCGGTCCCGACGCCGATGCCGGTGTCGACCGCGCCGCGCCCGTTCGCGAGCGGCGTCGCGCCGCACGCCGAGGCCGCGCCGTCGTGGTGCCTGCGCTTCCTGACCGGGCCGATGAAGGGCCGCACGGTGGCGCTGCGGCGCGGGGCCAACCTGCTGGGTTCCGCACCCGATTGCGACCTGATGCTGCCGGGCGGCGAGGTGCTGCCGCGCCACCTGCTGTTCACGGTCGGCGAGCTGGTGGTGTCGGTGCAGCGCATCGGTGCCGCCGCGGCGCGGCTGAACGGCGACGAGATCCGGCCGCAGCGGCGCAGCCTGGTGGCGGGCGACGTGATCGCGGTCGGCCAGACCGAGCTGCAGGTCGACCGCTTGTATGCCGGCACGAATGGCGACGACGAGGCCGGCAGCGAGTGGGCCGACAGCATCCTGCCGGGCGACGGCAGCGTGATCGACGAGCCGCCGCCGGCTGCGCGCGGCAGCGGCATCGGCTGGCGGGCCGGCGTGGCCGCGGGCCTGCTCGGCCTGTGCGCGCTGCTGGTGCTGGCGATGCAGCGCGGCGGCAGCGCCGCCGACGCGGGCGCGCCGACGCTGCAGGCGGTGCAGCGGCAGCTCGGCGCCTATCCGGAGGTCGACGTGGTGGTCGAGCCGAGCGGGCAGTTCAGCCTGAAGGGGCAGGTCGAATCGCGCGAGCGCAAGGCCGGGCTGGTGCGCGCGATGGCGCCGTTCGGCAAGCGCGTGGCGGTCAACGTGCAGGCGGTCGACGACATGGTCGAGCAGGCGCGCCGCTTCATCGGCGACCCGGGCGTCTCGGTGGCCTACGGCGGGCGCGGCCGGCTGGTGGTGTCGGGCACGGTGGAGGACGAGGCGGTGCGGCAGAAGATCCGCCGCCTGGCCGACGACCTGCAGCCGGCGGTGGTGGTCTCCGACAAGCTGGCGGTGCGGCCGCGGCCGCAGGCCGAGCGCGACGCCGAGGCCGACCAGCGGGCGCGCTGGGCCAACTGGCAGGGCGTGCTGCCGGCACGCATGGTGGGCATTACCGACGACGGCCGCGGGCTGCGCTACATCCAGCTCGCCAACGGCAGCCGCTACTACGAAGGCTCGCTGCTGCGCTCGGGCGCCGAGCTGACGCGCATCGAGGACGACCACCTCGTGATCACCGGCGGCCCGCCGCCGCCCGGGCGCGCGCCGCCCTGACGCTTCTTCCCCAGGTCCTGCGCAGATGGCCGACGCGCGGGTTCTCCGTTCCACGGCCGCATCCAACCAACATCCACAGGAGAGATCCATGAGCACCAGTGCAGTCAACGACTCGATCGCCCAGATGCAACAGGCGCAGGCCGACAACGCCCGCCTGATGACCGCCAGCATGACGGCGAACACGGCGATCCAGGGCATGGCCGCGACCACCCACACCGTCAACGGCGCCAGCGCCGCCGGCGGCGAGGTGGGCAAGGCGGTCGGCAACAACGTCAAGGACGCCGCGAAAGCGAACTGACGCCGACCAGGCCCTTGGCCGCGCGGCGCTGCAGGGGTGGCGCCGCGCGGCCCCCCAACGAATCTTCCAGGAGGTGTGACATGACCGATCCGATGGCCACCGCGGGCGCGGGCGCCGAGATCGCGGCGCTGCAGCAGGCGCCGCAGGTGCAGGCGCCGCCGCTGGACGCCGGCGAGACGCGCATGTTCGCCAACATGATGCAGAACCTGCCGCCGGTGCCGGTGGCCGTGAGCCCGCCGAGCGCGTTCCGCGACGCGGCGATGGCGGTGGCGGTGAAGCTCGGCGGCGGGCAGGAGAAGACGCTCGACGAGTTGCGGCGCGGCATGCTGGAGTCGATCGACCTGCGCGATCCGCTGAAGACCATGGTCGTGATGACGGACCACTCGATGCAGGCGCATGCGATGTTCACGAAGCTGCACATCGCGACCGGCCTGGCGGGGGCGACGACGTCGCTCTTCGGCGGCCTGCTGAAGAACCAAGGGTGACCGCGATGAAGCGGCTGCAGGTTCTGCGCTGGGTCGTCCTCGCATGGGCCGTCGCGCTCGGCGGCTGCAAGGTCGACCTCTACTCCGGCCTCACCGAACAGGAAGCCAACGAGATCGTCGCGGCGCTGTCGACCGACGGCATAGCCGCCGAGAAGACGCGCGCCGACGGCGCCGGCGGCGGCACCAGCCAGGCCGGCGCCTGGCTGGTGCGGGTCGACGAAGGGCGGCTGCCCACGGCGCTGGAGGTGCTGCGCGCGCAGGGCCTGCCGCACGACCGCTACGCCAGCATGGGCGACGTGTTCCAGAAGCAGGGCCTGGTCTCGACGCCGGCCGAGGAGCGCATGCGCTACATCTACGCGGTGTCGCAGGAGCTGTCGCAGACGCTGCGCACCGTCGACGGCGTCATCGCCGCGCGCGTGCACGTGGTCATCCCGGCCAACGATCCGCTGAGCGACAAGATCCGGCCTTCGTCGGCGGCCGTCTTCATCAAGCACCGGCCCGACGTCGACCTGCGCCTGCTGGCGCCTGCGGTGAAGGACATGGTCGCGCACAGCATCGAAGGCCTGACGCACGAGCAGGTCTCGCTGTCGCTGTTCGAGGCGAAACGCGCCGGGCCCTTGCCCGCCGCCGGAGCCGACGCCGCGCCCAACCTGTCGCTGCTCGGCGGCCTGCCGCCGCAGACGGCCTTCATCCTCGTGATCCTGCTCGCGATGGCCGCGATCTGCGTGCTGGTGCTGCCGTCGCTGCTGCGCCGCGAAGGCGTCGACTGGCGCAGCTGGCTGCGCCGCGTGGCGCGGCGCTGAGGTCCCGCGATGGACACCGAATCCGCACCCCGCGACGACATGGCCATCGTGCGCCTGGCCATGCGGCTGCACCTGCACCCCGAGGACGAGCTGCATCCGAGCTGGCTGCCGCCGCAGTGGCCGCAGCGGCACCGCCGCACCGCGGCGCTCGGCCGCGGCGGCCGCGGCGTGCTGGGCGAGCTGCTGCGCAGCCGCGACGGCCTCGGGCGCGAGGCCGACTACCGCTTCGAATCGCGCACCAAGCGGCTCGCGCTGGTCGACGGCCCGTCGCTGCGCCTGCTGGCCGCGCTGACCGGCTGGTGCGCACACGCGCCGCTGCTGCTGCAGCGCGGCGCGGTCGGCACGCAGATGCGCCGCCAGGCGGCGCGCTACGGCGACGACGTCGAAGACTTCGTGCGCGAACGCGCGCCGCGCCTGACCGCGCTGCGCATGGACCCGCAGCCGCTCGAACAACACCCCTGGGGCGCCGGCCGCACCGTCGTCGGGCGCGGCTACCGGCTGCTGCTGGGCACCGTCGCCGCCGAGGGCGCCGACACGCTCGAGCGCGTGCGCCGCAAGCTGCCGCACCGGCTGTCGCGCCTGCGCCTGCCCACCCTCAGCGCCGTGCAGCGCGCCCAGGTCGAAGAACTGATGCTGCTGTGCATCGTCCCCGAAAGGTTGCCGCAATGGGACTGGCTTTTCTGATCACCTCCGAGCACCTGCTGATGCTCAGCGAACGCAAGGTGCTGAAGGAGGCCGAGTACTCGGCGCTGCTCGACGCCTCGTCGGTCGTCGAGGTCGCCGGCGAAGAGGCGCGCCGCATCCTCGGCCGCGCCGTCGACGAGGCCGAGGCGGCGCGCCAGCGCGGCTACGACGAGGGCCTGGAGCGCGCGCGCTCCGAAGCGGCGCGCCACATGGTCAGCGAGGCGCTGGCCGCCGAGCGCCAGCTGCAGACGCTGCGCGGCGCGATGGCGCGCATCGTCGCGCACGCGGTGGAACAGTTCGTCGCCCAGGCCGACCCGGCCGAGCTGCTGGCGGCGGCGCTGCAGCGCGTGGACACGCTGATCCGCGAGGAGCCCTTCATCACCGTGCGCGTCGCGCTGCGCCAGGAAGCGCACCTGCGCCGCGCGCTCGAACGCCTGGGCGCCGACAGCGGCTGGAACGCGCGCCTGACCATCGTGCCCGACAGCTCGCTGGGCGACGACGCCTGCGTGCTGCAGACCGCCTCCGGGACGCTCGCGATCGGCATGGATGCGCAGATCGAGGCCTTCCGCGCCGCGGTCGAGCGCAGCGGCGTGCTGGCCGCCGACGCGCCGGGCGCGAAGGAGCTGCACTGATGGACGTCAACGACGTCGTCGACGACATCGCGCGCAGCTTCGGCCAGTTCACGCCGCTGGGCGTGCGCGGGCGCGTCAGCCAGGCGGTCGGCACGCTGATCCATGCCACCGGCCTGCGCGCGCAGCTCGGCGAACTGTGCGAGCTGGTCACGCCGGGCCAGCCGGCGGTGCCGGCCGAGGTCGTCGGTTTCCGCAACAACGTCGCGCTGCTCACGCCGCTCGGCTCGACCGCCGGGCTGTCGGTGCAGACCGAGGTCGTGCCCTCGGGCCGCGGCCACGCCTGCCCGGTCGGCACGGCGCTACTGGGCCGCGTGCTCGACGCGCTGGGCCAGCCGATCGACGAGCGCGGCGCGCTGCCGCCCGGCCCGCGCATGCCGGTGCTGCGCGAACCGGTCAACCCGCTGCGCCGCCGCCCGGTGGACCGCCCGCTCGCCACAGGCCTGCGCGTGATCGACGGGCTGCTGACGCTCGGCGAAGGCCAGCGCGTGGGCGTGTTCTCGCCGCCCGGCGTCGGCAAGAGCACGCTGCTGGGCATGCTGGCGCGCGGCTCCACCGCCGACGTCAACGTGGTCGCGCTGATCGGCGAGCGCGGCCGCGAGGTGCAGGAGTTCATCACCGGCAGCCTGGGCGCCGAAGGGCTGGCGAAGACCGTGATGGTGGTGTCCACCTCGGACCGGCCGGCGATGGAGCGGGTGCGCTCGGCCCACGTCGCGACCACCATCGCCGAGCACTTCCGCGACCAGGGGCTGCGCGTGCTGCTGCTGGTCGATTCGCTGACGCGCTTCGCGCGCGCGCAGCGCGAGATTGGTCTCGCCAGCGGCGAGCCGCCGACGCGGCGCAGCTTCCCGCCGTCGATCTTCTCGATGCTGCCGCAGCTGCTCGAACGGGCCGGCCAGGGCGAGCGCGGCTCGATCACCGCCGTCTACACCGTGCTGACCGAGGGCGACGAAGAGAACGACCCGATCGCCGAGGAGGTGCGTTCCATCCTCGACGGCCACATCGTGCTGTCGCGCAAGCTCGCGTCGGCCAACCACTACCCGGCCATCGACGTGTCGGCCAGCCTGAGCCGCGTGATGCCGTCGGTGGTGACGCGCGAGCACGTGGCCGCGGCCGGCCAGCTGCGCTCGCTGATGGCGCGCTGGCAGGCGTTGGAGCTGCTGGTGCAGATCGGCGAATACAAGCCCGGCAGCGATGCGCTCGGCGACCTGGCGATCCGCCGGCACGACGAGATCGACCAGTTCCTCGCGCAGGGCCCCGGCCAGCGCGAGGGTTTCGACCAGACGCTGGCGCTGATGCAGCGGCTGGCCTCCAACCGCTGAGGAGCGTGCGATGGCGACCGCGATGATCGACTGGCAGTTGCTGATCGGCGTGCGCGAGCGCCGGCGCGACGCCGCCCGGGCCGGCATGCAGCAGGAGCAGCGCGTGGCCGCGGCCTGCGCGCAGCAGGTGCAGCAGGCCGAGGCCGACTGGCGCGCCCAGCTGGCCGCGCGCAGCGCGCATGCGCAGGCGCTGCGCGACAGCGTGTCGGGCGGCGGTGCGAGCGTCGAGGCGCTGCGCCAGTCGGGCGCGTGGCATGGCGCGCTCGGCGCGCGCATCGCGGCCCGTGCGCAGGCGCTGGTGCAGGCGCAGCGCCGCTTCGCGCAACAGCAGGCGGTGCTGGCGCAGGCGCGGCGTGCGCTGCTGAAGGCCGATGCCGAGCTGGAGCAGGCCTGCAAGATGCAGCAGCGGCGCCGCCGCGAGCAGCTGCGCATCGTCGAGCTGCGCATCGAGGACGCGCTCGAGGAAACCGGCACCCAGGCCTGGGATGCGCGGCGGCGGGAGATGGCATGACGGACATGCCGACTGAACTCGCCGCGATCGAGAAGCTGTTCACCGCGGTGGCATTGACCCTGCCGCGCCTGCTCGCGATGTTCGCGGTCGTGCCCTTCCTGTCGGGTCAGATGCTGACCGGCTGGGTGCGCAGCGGGCTGATCCTGATGCTGGCGCTGTTCATGTCGCCGGTGGCCGGCGAGATGGGCAGCTTCACGCTGACCCGCTGGTTGCTGATCTCCGGCAAGGAGGCGTTGATCGGCCTGCTGCTCGGCATGGGCTTCGGCATCTTCATCTGGGCCATCCAGAGCGTGGGCGACCTGATCGATTTCCAGACCGGCTCCGGCAACGCCTCGTTCTTCGACCCGGCCGCCGGCCACGAGAACGGGCCCACCGGCGAGTTCCTCGGCTGGCTCGCGATCTCGCTGTTCGTCGTCGGCGGCGGGCTGCTCGCGATGATCGGCGTCGTCATCGATTCGTACCGGCTGTGGCCGGTGGCCTCGTTCTTCCCGGACCTGGGCAACGTGCTGGAGCAGTTCGCGATCCGCCAGGGCGACACGCTGTTCGAGTGGATCGTCAAGCTGGCTGCGCCGGTGATCGTGGTGCTGCTGCTGGTGGAGCTGGGTGCCGGGCTGATCGGCCGCGCCGCGCCGCAGCTCAACGTGTTCACCGCGATCCAGCCGCTGAAGGGGCTGATGGCGACGCTGATGATGCTGCTGTTCCTGCACTTCGTCTACGAGTCGCTGCAGCAGTTCCTGCGGCCGGACAACGGCGTGCTCGAGTACCTGCGGCTCACGCTCGGAGGGCGACGCGGTGGCTGAGAAGAACCAGCCGCCGACCGCCAAGCGCCTGCGCGATGCGCGCCAGCGCGGCGAGGTGGTGCACAGCGCCGACGTCGCGTCGACCGCGGTGTTCGTCGTCGTGCTGGCCGGCCTGTGGATGTGCGGGCCGACGCTGCTCGGCCTGCTGCGCGACCTGTGGGACCACGCCACCAGCGCGCGGCTGCTGACGCGGCCCGACGAGCGTTTCCCCGAGCTGCTGCTGCACACCGCGCGGGTGCTGGTGGCCGCCGTGGCCGGCATCGCGGTGCTGGCCGCGCTGGCCGGCGTCGCCGGCTCGTTCTTCCAGGTCGGCGGGCTGATGGCCTGGAGCCGCCTTGTGCCCGACGTCAGCCGCATGAACCCGGCCAAGGGCTTCCAGCGCATCTTCTCGACGCGCAACCTCGTCAACCTGCTGAAGATGATCGTCAAGACGCTGCTGCTGGCGGGTCTGATCTTCGTGGTGGTGCGCGGCGGCGTCGAGACGGCGATCCGCCTCGGCTACGCGACGCCGGCGTCGATGATCAGCGTCGGCGCGCGCCTGGTGCTGGTGACCTTCGCCTGGGCCGCGGTGATCTACGCGGTGATGGCCGGCGTCGACTACGCGACGCAGCACTACGAGTTCATCAAGAGCCTGCGCATGTCGATCGACGAGGTGCGCCGCGAATACAAGGACATGCAGGGCGACCCGTCGCACCGTGCGCGGCGCCGCTCGGAGCATTTCGAGGCGGTGTACTACAGCCTGTCCGACCGGGTGCGCGGCGCATCGGCCGTGATCCGCGCGCAGGGTGCGGCGGTGGCGCTGCAGTACCTCGGCCCGAAGGACCTGCCGCGCGTCGTCGCGCGCGGCACCGGCGAGCTGGCGGCGCAGATCGTCGCGCTGGCCGGCGAGCACCTGGTGCCGGTGCAGGCCGATCCCGGCCTGGCCGCGCGCCTGCTCGACGAGGTGCCGATCGACCGGCCCATTCCCCGAGCGCTGTACCCCGCGGTGGCGCGCCTGCTGCGCTGGGCCGAGGGCGGCGAGATGGCTTGACGTTTCACCAACCAGGAGAGAACCATGGCTTTGTTCCTAGATGCCCCGCCGCCCGTGACCCAGACGCCCGCGCCGCCGCCGCCGGCCGACCCGCTGGCCAAGGTGCGCACCGGCGAGCAGACCGAGATCACCGTCGGCCCGAGCGGCGACGAGGGCCTGTGGAACATGGCCCAGGACATCAACAAGGAACTCAACGCGAACATGCAGAAGACGAACAGCGTCGAGGTCATCTTCGGCAAGCTGCGCGACAACGCGGTGTCGCAGGGGTTCAAGAAGGGCAGCGACGACGGCCACCTGCCGTCCACCTACCAGGGCGACCAGAAATCCGGGCGCGACCTGGACCTGATCTACGCGCAGGACAAGTTCAAGATCGACCTCAACAAGCCCGAGGGCGGCGCGCCGCCGCCGACCACCGAGGCGCCGCCGCCCGGCACCGACGTGCAGAAGCTCGGCCTCGACCCGAAGAACCAGGGCGCATGGGACGACATGCGGGGCAAGAACCCGCAGTTCGACGCGCAGTTCAAGGGACTGGACCCCGACGTGCAGCGCGGCTTCGTCGGCAGCTTCAACCAGGCCGTCGCGAAGGACGCGAAGGACAAGGACGCGAAGCAGGTGGAGCAGCTCGGCCAGCTGCTGCAGTCCGACGGCTTCAAGGACCTGGGCAAGGAGCACCAGGTCAAGGCGCTGCAGCTGGCCGACAAGGCGGGTGCGGGCGCGGCGAAGGAGCTGATCAACGACGCCGGCTTCCGCACGCTCAAGGACACCAAGGTGCAGTCGCTGGACGACGACGAGAACCGCAATGCGCAGACCCTGGTGCTCGACAAGGCGATCGACGACCCGGTGTTCCTGAAGGCGTTGCAGAACGGCCTGCGCGGCGAGAACGGCGCGCAGAAGATCGGCGATGCCTACCAGGGCGGGCAGGCCATGATGTTCATGGCGATGTACGTCGGCCGCGGCAACGGCTACGCCAAGATCAGCGACCAGCCGACCACGCCTTCCCAGCGCGCCGAGGCGCTGCAGAAGCTGTGGACCAACGTGATCGCGCAGCCGCGCTTCGCCCACGCCAACTACCTCGACCAGAACATCCAGATCAACAGCTGGGTGGAGCAGCGCGGCTTCGTCAACCAGGACGTGCGTCCGCGCTGAAGGACAGCCCCATGATCGTCTACACCTCTTCCGGCGCGCCCCAGGTCCTGCAGCTCCCGCAGGACACGTCCTCGAACGCGAATGGCCCGGCCTCGGGCCCCGGCGGAGGCCAGCAGCCGCTGCACGTCAACGACGAGCAGGCGAACGCGGCGGTCGACCAGCTGCTGGACCAGCAGAACTGGGAAGGCGTCGCGGCGCTGTCGAACCTGCTGCAGCAGAACGACAAGGCGCAGTGGCAGCGCCTGAGCACGCAGGTGCAGCAGCGCCTGGCCGAGCGCATGCAGCAGAAGTTCAACGTGCAGGACCACGAAGGCCGCGGCACGGCGATCGCGCACGTCGCGCGCTACGACGCGACGATGGCCAAGGGCCTGTACGACCGGGCCGAGGCCGGGCTCGACAAGACCAACCGCGACGACCTGGCGCGCGGCTTCTACCGCGGGCTGGGCAGCGCGTCGATGAACGACCTGGCGCGCGGCGCCGACGGCCGGGCGCTGCTCGAGAAGGCCAAGGCGCGCCTGGGCAGCGAATCGGACGGCGTGAGCGACGAGGAAAAACGCTACATCCAGTTCCTGGACGACAAGCTGCAGCACGTGCAGCTGGGCGACCCGGCGCCGAAGGCGCCGGACCCGAACGAGGCACTCGGCGACAAGCCCAGCTACACCGACGAGCAGGCGATCGCCGATGCGAGTGCGCTGGCCAAGGCGACCTGGCGCGAAGGCGGGTCCTTCCTCGGCATGCACATCAGCGGCTCGGGCTGGGGCACCGACGAGGACGCGGTGTTCAAGACGCTGGAGCCGCGCACCGCGGAGGACATCCAGAAGCTGCGCGACGTCTACAAGAAGGAGTACGACCGCGACCTGGACCACGACCTGACGCAGGAGATGAGCGGCGAGGACCTGGACCACGTCAAGGCCTTGCTGCAGGGCGGCACGCGCGCAGACGACAAGGCGCCGGTGCTCAACGTCGCGTCCGACGCGGTGCGCATCCATGCCGAGGTGCACGGCGTGTTCGGCAGCGACGACCGCGTGCTGCAGCTGCTGGAGAAGACGCCCTACGAGCACCGCCAGGCGGTGGCCGAGGCCTATGCGCAGCGCTACGGCAACGACGAGCAGAAGAAGGACCCGTCGGCCTACCTGCTCAGCGAGTTCAAGGACGAGGCCAGCTTCAACGACGACGCGATGGTGCGCGCGCGCGGGCTGTTCGCGGCGCCGCCGCCGGCCGCCGCGCCGGGCT
>NZ_JBFUEB010000141.1:0-12581 GCF_056404395.1 Rhizobacter sp. P2_D12
CTGCTTTCAAGGCCCGTCGCCGAAACTCCCGCCGCTCGCTGCGCTCGCTGTGGTCAAACAGTCGGCGACAAGTCAGTTTCACGAAGCGTGCTGGCGCACGCGGGCCTTGAAAGCAGCCAGCTCCGGCGCTCCATCCTGATTGGCGCGCCCCAGCCTGCCCGCACGCGCCTTTGCCGAACTGGCGGTGTCGTGCGAACAACCCGGATTGGCATCCGGGCTACGGGAATTGKTAGCCCGGATGCCAATCCGGGTTCGGAGCAAGCGCAGCGAAGCGCACATCAAGCAACGCGCCGGGGAACTGGCTTTGCCAGGCCCCTGACGTGGCGCCCCTTGGGGACAGGAGCGATAGCGACTGGGGGCTGAACAAACTCCGAGCTGGCTCGTCATGAAAGGCAGGGCGCACGAATGCGCACACCCTTCATCCACCGCACGGGCCACGCCATGTCCACCAGCTGCTTTGACCGCGAGGACGAAACCTTCGTCGTCCTCGTCAACCACGAAGACCAGTACTCGCTCTGGCCGCACTGGAAGGCCGTGCCGCAAGGCTGGACCGCGGTGCCCGGCGTCAGCGGCGACAAGAAGACCGTGCTGGCCTGGGTCGACGCGGCCTGGACCGACATGCGCCCGCAATCGCTGCGCCGCTGGATGGACGCGCAGGCGGCCACGCCGACGGCAAACTGATGCAGGCGGCGCGCGTCACGCTGCTGTGCCTGCCCTGTGCCGGCGCCAGTGCCGTCATGTACCTGCGCTGGCGGCGCCTGCTGCCCGAGTGGGTGCAGGTGCTCCCGATCGAGCTGCCGGGGCGCGGCATGCGGCTGGGCGAACCGGTCGTCGAAGACTTCGAGGCCCTGGTCGATCGCCTGTGCGACGAGCACGCCGCCTCGTTCACCGGCCGCTYCATGCTGTTCGGCCACAGCATGGGCGGGCTGCTGGCCTGGGGCCTCGCGCACCGGCTGCACGCGCTGCAGCGCGCATTGCCGGCGGCCCTGTTCGTCTCCGGCTGCCCGGCGCCGACACAGCGTGACCCGCTGCGCTTCGCGCACAAGGACAGCGATGCGCAACTGGTCGCCGACCTGCGCCGCCAGGGCGGCACGCCCGACGAGGTGTTCGAGAGCCCCGAGATGCTGCGCATCACGCTGGACGCGCTGCGCGCCGACTACCGCGTCTGCGCCAGCGTGCCCGACGCGCCACGCCCACCGTTGACGATGCCGCTGCATGCCTTCGGCGGCCGCCAGGACGAGATCGCCGCGCCGCGCATCGCCGCGTGGCGGCGCGAGGCGCGCACGCTGTTCTCGCTGACCTGGCTGGACGGCGGACATTTCTTCATCCGCCAGAGCGAGCCGCTGCTGCTGGCCGCGCTGCTGCGCGAGATGCAGGCGCTGCGATCGGAGGCCTTCGCATGAAGCCGACCCTGCCGGTGCTGCTGACGCCGTCGCGTCCGGGTGAATCCTTGGTGGACGCCTTCCCGCGGCTGCGCGCCGACATCGATGGGCTGCTCGCGACCGTCGGCGGCGTGCTGCTGCGTGGCTTCGACGTGCCGTCGGTCGAGGCCTTCCGCGGCTTCGCCGCATCCTTCGGCCACCCGCTGCTGGGCTACGAGTTCGGCTCCACGCCGCGCAGCGCGGTCGGTGGCGGCGTCTACACCTCCACCGAGTACCCGGCCGACCAGCACATCCCGCTGCACAACGAGCAGGCCTACACCCGCGAGTGGCCGATGAAGATCTGGTTCCACTGCGTCACCGCGGCACCCGAAGGCGGCGAGACGCCGATCGCCGACAGCCGCGCCATCCACCGCCGCATGCCCGAAGCGATCCGCCGCCGCTTCGAACCCGGCGTGCTGTACGTGCGCAACTACGGCGAGTTCGACCTGCCGTGGCAGCAGGTCTTCAACACGACCGACCGCGCCGCGGTCGAGGCCTATTGCGCACGCCAGGGCATCTCGTTCGAATGGAAGGCCGACGGCGGCCTGCGCACCACGCAGCTGTGCCAGGCCACCGCGGTGCACCCGCGCACCGGCGAGACGGTGTGGTTCAACCAGGCGCACCTGTTCCATGCGTCCAACCTGCCGGCCGACGTGCGCGAATCGCTGGAGGACCTGCTGGGCGCCGAACACCTGCCGCGCACCACCTGCTTCGCCGACGGCTCGCCGATGCCCGATGCGCTGCTCGACGAGGTGCGCGCGGTGCTGGCCGCCGAGACCGTGACGTTCCGCTGGCAGGCGGGCGACGTGCTGATGCTGGACAACATGCTGGCCGCGCATGCGCGCGCGCCGTTCAAGGGCCCGCGCAAGGTGGTCGTCGCGATGGCCGAGCCGCACGGCCACAAGGACTGACAATGATGGACACCTCCTCACCGCGCAACTTCGTCCTGCACCTGCGCCGGCTGGCCGACACGCGATCGCACGACACCGCGCTGGTCATCGTCACGGCCGGCGACGACGGCCGCGCGCGCGACACGCCGATCGCCTATGCCGAGCTGGACCTGCGCGTGCGCGCGCTGGCGGCACGGCTGCAGCGCCGCTTCGCGCCCGGCGAGCGCGTGCTGCTGTTGCTGGGCAACGACGACCGCTACGTCGTCGCGTTCTTCGCCTGCCTGTACGCCGGGCTGATCGCGGTGCCGGTGTTCCCGCCCGAATCGGCGCGGCCGCAGCACCTGGCGCGGCTCGTCGGCATCGCGCAGGATGCGCAGCCGCAGGGCCTGCTCGCCACGCCCGCGGCACTGTCGCGGGTCGGTGACGCCATCCCGGGCTGCGCGACGATGGTGCTGGACGGATCGGAAAGCAGCAGCGGCGCCGACCTGTGGCGCGCGCATTCACCGCATGACGGCGACATCGCCTTCCTGCAGTACACCTCCGGCTCGACCGCGGCGCCCAAGGGCGTGATGGTGAGCCACGGCAACCTGATGGCCAACGAGCGGGCTATCGGGCAGGGCTTCGAGGTCGGGGCCGACGACGTCTTCGTCAGCTGGCTGCCGCTGTACCACGACATGGGCCTGATCGGCGGGCTGCTGCAGCCGCTGCACCGCGGCATCCCGGCCGTGCTGATGGCGCCGCAGTTCTTCCTGGAGCGGCCGGTGCGCTGGCTGGAGGCGATCGCGCGGCACCGCGGCACCATCAGCGGCGCGCCGGACTTCGCGTTCCGGTTGTGCCTGGATCGCATCAAGGACACGCAGGTCGCGGCGCTCGACCTGTCGAGCTGGCGCGTCGCGTTCTCCGGTGCCGAGCCGGTGCGGCACGACACGCTGCAGGGCTTCGTCGAACGCTTCGCGCCGGCCGACTTCGATGCGCGGGCGCTGTTCCCGTGCTACGGGCTGGCCGAGGCGACGCTGTTCGTCTCGGGCGCAAAGCGCGGGCAGGGCATGCGGGCGCCGTCGTTCGACGCGCAGGCGTTGGCGAACGGCCTCGCGCAGGCGGCCGGCGGCGACGACCCCGACGACGCGGTCACGCTCGTCAGCTGCGGTCGCGTGCCGCCGCTGCACCAGGTCGAGATCGTCGATCCGCAGACGCTGCGGCCGCGGCCCGACGGGCAGGTCGGCGAGATCCACGTGGCCGGCGCCAGCATCGCGCAAGGCTACTGGCAGCGCCGCGAGGAGAGCGAGGCCACGTTCATCGAGCGGGCCGGCCGGCGCTGGCTGCGCACCGGCGATCTCGGCTTCGTGCAGGGTAGCGAGCTCAGCGTCACCGGCCGGCTGAAGGACCTGGTCATCGTGCGCGGCCAGAACGTCTACCCGCAGGACATCGAGCGCGCGATCGAGGCCGAGGTCGAGGCCGCGCGGGCCGGGCGCGTCGCGGCGTTCGCGGTGCAGCGGCCCGACGGCGGCGAAGGCATCGGCGTCGCGCTTGAGGTGTCGCGCGGCCTGCAGAAGCGCCTCTCGGTCGACGCGCTGGTCGAGGCGCTGAGCCGCGCCTGTGCCGGCGTCTGCCGCGAGCCGGTGTCGGTGGCGCTGCTGCTGAACCCGGGCGCGCTGCCGCGCACCTCCAGCGGCAAGCTGCAGCGGCGCGCCTGCCGTGAAGGCTGGCAGCGCGGCACGCTGGATGCGTTCGCGGTGCGCGAAGGGGCGCAGGCGGTCGCGGCCGGGCCGCTGGACGACATCGAGACCGCACTGGCCGGGCTGTGGCAACAGGTGCTGCCGCGCGCGGTCTCGCCGGGACGCGACACGCCGTTCTTCGCCGCCGGCGGCAACTCGCTGAGCGCGGTGCAACTGGCTGCGCGCATCGGCGAGCGCTGGGGCATCGCGTTCGCGCCGTCCGACGTGTTCGCCTTTCCGACGTTGGCCGACCAGGCGCAGCGGGTGCGGCAGGCGGGCGACCTGCCGCCGATCCCGGTGCTCGATGCACAGCGCCGTGCCGGCCCGCTGCCGCTGTCGCATGCGCAGCAGCGCCAGTGGTTCCTGTGGCAGCTCGATCCGTCGAGCACGGYCTACCACGTGAGCCTGGGGCTGCGCCTGGCCGGTGTGCTGGACACCGAGGCGCTGCAGGCCTCGCTCGATGCGCTGGTGCGCCGCCACGAATCGCTGCGCACCACGTTCGAGCTGGCCGCCGACGGCACGCCGGTCCAGCGGATCCACGCGATGCTGCCGGTGCAGCTGGCACAGGGCGACCCGGGCGCGCAGCCCTTCGACCTGACGCGCGGCCCGCTGTGGCGCGTGGGCGTGCGGCAGGTCGCCGAACGCGAACACCATCTGTGGGTCGTGATGCACCACATCGTGTCCGATGGCGCATCGATGCAGTTGCTGGTCGACGAACTCGCGAGCGGCTACGCCGGCACGTCGGCAGCGCCGCCGCCGCGCGTGCAGTACGCCGACCACGCCGCCTGGCAGCGCGAGACGCTGGCGGCCGGCGAGGCCGCACGCCAGCTGGCCTGGTGGCGCGAACAGCTGGCCCACGACGGCGCGGCCGAGCCGGTGCTCGCGGTGGCCACCGACCACCCGCGCCGCCCGCAGGCGAACTACCGCGCCGCGCGCCACGCCTTCGAGCTGCCGCACGCACTGTGCCAGGGGCTGGACCGGGCCGCGCCCCTGCACGGCGCGACGCGGTCGATGCTGCTGCTGGCCGGCCTGCAGGGGCTGTTGCACCGCTACACCGGGCAGGCCGACGTGCGCATCGGCGTGCCGTTCGCGAACCGGCAGCGCGCCGAGGCCCAGGCGCTGATCGGCCTGTTCGTCAACACGCTGGTGCTGCGCAACCGCGTCGGCGGCCGGCTCAGCCTGGCGCAGCTGGTGGCGCAGGCGCGCGACGCCTCGCTGGGCGCACAGGCCCATCCCGACCTGCCGTTCGACCAGCTGGTCGAGGCGCTGCAGCCCGAGCGCAGCCTGAGCCACAGCCCGCTGTTCCAGGTGATGTTCAACCACTTCGGCGAAGACCCGCGGGCGCTGGCGCGGCTGCCCGGGCTCGCGGTCGAGGCCTTGCCGCTGCCGCCAGCGGGGGCGCAGTTCGAACTCGCGCTCGAGGTGCGCGAGCGCCCCGACGGCCCGCTGGCGTTGTCCTTCGTCTACGCCGCCGAGCTGTTCGATGCGCCGACGATCGAGCGCCTGGCGACGCACTACGTCGCGCTGCTGCAGGCCATCGTGCAGCAGCCGGCGCAGGCGCTCGGCGACGTCGACCTGCTGTCGGCCGGCGAGCATGCGCAGTTGCGCGACTGGGGTGTCGATGCGCAGCGCTTCGACGAGTGGCTGCCGGTGCACCGGTCGTTCGAGCACCAGGTGCGCGCGCAGCCGCAAGCGCCGGCGCTGGTCTTCGCCGGCCAGGTGCTGAGCCGCGCCGAGCTGAACGAGCGCGCCAACCGCCTCGCGCACCGCCTGGTTGCGCTGGGCGTGCGCCGCGAGACGCTGGTCGGCGTCGCGCTCGGCCGCTCGGTCGAGATGATGGTGGGCATCCTCGCGATCCTGAAGGCCGGCGGCGCCTACGTGCCGCTCGACACCGAACTGCCGGCCGAGCGCCTGGCCTGGATGGCGGCCGACAGCGGCGTCGCGCTGCTGCTGGTGCAGGGCGCGGCGCAGCCCGCGGCCGGCGTGCCGGTGCTCGCGCTGGACACGCTGGACACCACCGCCGAGCCCGCGCACGACCTGCAGGTCGAGGTGCACGGCGAGCAACTGGCCTACGTGATCTACACCTCCGGTTCCACCGGCCAGCCCAAGGGCGCGGCGGTGCGGCACCAGGCGCTCGCGAGCTGCATGGCCTGGATGCAGCAGGCCTACCGCCTCGATGCGGACGATGCGGTGCTGCACAAGGCCGCGTTCGGCTTCGACGTCTCGGCCTGGGAGATGTTCTGGCCGCTGACCACCGGCACGCGGCTGGTGCTGGCCGAGCCGGGCGAGCACCGCGATCCGGCGCGCCTGGCGCGGCTGATCCTGGCGCAGCGCGTCACGACGCTGAACTTCGTGCCGGGCATGCTGCAGGCCTTCCTGCAGCAGCCGCTGGTGCGCGGCGGCGACGGCCGGCTGCCGCTGCGCCGCGTCGTCGTCGGCGGCGAGGCCTTGCCGGCCGAGGTGCAGAAGGAGGTCGCGCAGCGCCTGCCGCAGGCCACGCTGTACAACCTCTACGGCCCGACCGAGACCACGATCCACGTGACGCACTGGACCTGCCGCGCCGACGGCCGCAGCCAGGTGCCGATCGGCCGGCCGATCACCGACACGCAGGCGCGCGTGCTCGATGCCGACCTGAACCCGGTGCCGGCCGGCGTGCCCGGCGAGCTGTACCTGGGCGGCGTGAGCCTGGCGCGCGGCTACCTGAAGCGCCCGGCGCTGACGGCCGAGCGCTTCGTCGCCGACCCCTTCGATCCGCAGGGCGGGCGCCTGTACCGCACCGGCGACCTGGTGCGCTGGAATGCGCAGGGCCAGCTCGACTACCTGGGCCGCATTGACCACCAGGTGAAGGTGCGCGGCTTCCGCATCGAACTCGGCGAGGTCGAGGCGCAACTGCTGGCCCGGCCGCAGGTGCGCGATGCGGTGGTGCTCGCAAGGCCCGGCCCGGCCGGCATGCGCCTGGTCGCGTGCGTCGCGCCGCATGCCGGGCAGCCCATCGACGCCGCCGCGCTGCGCCGCGAGTTGGGGCAGAGGCTGCCGGACTACATGGTGCCGGGTGCGATCGCCGTGCTCGACGCGTTGCCACTGACGCCGAACGGCAAGGTCGACCGCCACGCGCTGCCCGAGCCGGTGTTCGACAGCGACCAGGCCTTCGTCGCGCCGCAGGGCGCGGTGGCCGAAACGCTGGCCGCGATCTGGCGCGAGGTGCTGGGCGTCGAGCAGGTCGGCCTGCACGACAACTTCTTCGACCGCGGCGGCCATTCGCTGCTGCTGGTCCGCGCGCACCGGCTGCTGCAGGAGCGGCTGGACCCGGCGGTGCAGCTGGTCGACCTGTTCAAGTACCCGACGCTCGATGCGCTGGCGCAGTGGCTGGCGCAGGGGCCGGCGACCCACACCGCCGCGGCCGATGCCAACGATGAACGGGCCCGGCAACGGCGCGCCGCGCTGCTGCAGCGTCGCCGGCCCACAGAGAGGATTTCCTGATGCTCACTCTGCAGACGACCGGCATCGAGGTCGCGATCGTCGGCCTGGCCGGCCGCTTCCCCGGCGCGCCCGACGTCGACAGCTTCTGGCGCAACATCCGCGACGGCGTCGAGTCCGTGACCCGCTTCAGTGACGACGAGTTGCGCGCGCGCGGCGTGCCGCAGGCGACGCTGGACGACCCGTCGTTCGTGAAGGCCGGCGTGCGACTCGACGGCATCGGCCTGTTCGACGCCGGCTTCTTCGGCTACACCCCGCGCGAGGCCGAGCAGCTCGACCCGCAGCAGCGGCTGTTCCTCGAATGCGCGTGGGAGGCGCTGGAACACGCCGGCCACGCGGCCGAGCGCATCGACGTGCCGGTCGGCGTGTATGCCGGCGACGGACCCAACCTGTACCTGATGCAGCACCTGCTGCCGTCGCTCGGCGATGCGGCCACCGGGCAGATCGCCGAGCTGCTGAGCCTGATGAGCGGCAACTCGCCCGGCTCGCTGTGCACCCGCGTCGCCTACAAGCTGAACCTGCGCGGCCCGGCGGTCACGCTGCAGACCGCGTGCTCGACCTCGCTGGTGGCGGTCCACACCGCGTGCCAGGCGCTGCTGGCCCGCGATTGCGACATGGCGCTGGCCGGCGGCGTGTGGCTGAACCTGCTGCAGGACGGCGGCTACCGGCACCAGGCCGGCGCGATCCTGTCGCCGGACGGCCATTGCCGCGCCTTCGATGCGCAGGCCGCCGGCACGCTGATCGGCAGCGGTGCAGGTCTCGTGGTGCTGAAGCGCCTGGACGATGCGCTGCGCGACGGCGACACCGTGCATGCGGTGATCAAGGGCTCGGCCGCCAACAACGACGGCGCGGACAAGGTCGGCTTCACCGCACCCGGCGTGCGCGGCCAGGCCGACGTGATCCGCGCCGCCCAGCTGGTGGCCGACGTGCCGGCCGACAGCATCGGCTACGTCGAGGCGCACGGCACCGGCACGGTGCTCGGCGACCCGATCGAGGTGGCGGCGCTGACGCAGGCCTTCCGGGCCGGCACCGCGCGGCGCGGCTTCTGCGCGCTCGGCTCGGTCAAGACCAACATCGGCCACCTGGACGCGGCGGCCGGCATCGCCGGGCTGATCAAGGCCGTTCTGGCGCTGAAGCACCGCACGCTGCCGCCGAGCCTGAACTTCGAGCGGCCGAACCCGCAGATCGATTTCGCGGCCAGCCCGTTCCGCGTCGACACCGAGGCCCGGCCCTGGCCCGAAGGCGCGACACCGCGGCGCGCCGGGGTCAGCGGCTTCGGCATCGGCGGGACCAACGTGCACGTGGTGCTGGAAGAGGCGCCGGCCGCGGAACCGGCCCGCGACGACGGCGACTGGCAGGTGCTGCCGCTCGCGGCACGCGACGAGGCGGCCTTGCGCATGGCGCGGCAGCGCCTGGCGGCCCACTTGCAGGCGCATCCGGAACAGGCGTTGGCCGAGGTCGCGCACACGCTGCAAGCCGGGCGGCAAGCGTTCGCACGCCGCAGTGCCGTGGTCGCGAACGCGCCGGCGCTGGCGGCGCAGATGCTCGAAGCGCCCGAGCCGGCCGGCCCGCCGGTCGGCCAGGCGCCCGAGCTGGTGTTCCTGTTCCCGGGCGGCGGCGCCCAGCACGCGCGCATGGGCGAAGCCCTGTACCGGCGCAGCGCGCTGTTTCGCGGCGAGATCGACCGCTGCTGCGAGCTGCTGGTGCCGGAACTCGGGCTGGACCTGCGCGAGATCCTGTACCCCGCCGAAGCCGACGAGGCGGCGGCGCAGGCGCGCCTGGCCCGCATCGAGCTGACGCAGCCGGCGCTGTTCGTCATCGAGTACGCGCTGGCGCGCTGGTGGATGAGCCTGGGCGCAACGCCGTCGCTGATGATCGGCCACAGCCTGGGCGAGTATGTCGCGGCCTGCCTGGCCGGCGTGTTCCGGCTCGAGGATGCGCTGCACATCGTGGCGGTGCGCGGCGGGCTGATGCAATCGCTGCCGGCCGGTGCGATGACGTCGGTGCCGCTGGCCGAGGCCGAGCTGGCGCCGTGGCTGGGCGACGGCTGCGACCTCGCGGCGGTCAACGGCGAGCAGCTGTGCGTGCTGGCCGGGCCGGTCGACGCGATCGAGCGCGTGGAGGCGCGGCTGCGCGACGCCGGCCACCCGCCGCGCCGGCTGCACGTGGGCATCGCCTCGCATTCGGCGATGGTCGAACCCATCGTCGCCGAGCTCGAGCGCACGATCGCCGCGGTGCCGCGGCAGGCGCCGCAGCTGCCGTTCATCTCCAACGCGACCGGCCGGACCATCACCGCGCAAGAGGCGGTGGACCCGCATTACTGGGGCCGCCACCTGCGCGGCGCGGTGCGCTTCGTCGACGGGCTGCGCGCGGTGTTCGCGGTGCCGGGACGGGCCTTGCTCGAAGTCGGCCCGGGTGCCACGCTGTCGGGCCTGGCACGCCAGCACCCGGCCAGCGCGGCGGCACGCGGAATCTGGGCCAGCCAGGCGCATCCGCAGCAGCAGGCGCGCAATGCGCAGCAACTGGCGGGCACGGTGGCTGCGGCCTGGGTGGCCGGGGTCGCGATCGATTGGGATGCATGGCGCGAAGGTCCTGCACCGCGGCGCGTGCCGCTGCCGACCTATGCCTTCCAACGCCAACGCTACTGGGTCGAGGCCGGCGAGCCCGCCCAGTCGGCCGGCGACATCTTCTACGCACCATCCTGGCAGCGCACGGCACCGACCGAGCCGGCCGATGCCGCGCCCGGCCACGTGCTGGTGCTGGGCCAGGTCGACAGCATCACGGCCAGCGTGCTGGCCCAGCTGCGGCGGCGCGGCGCACGCGTGTCGTTTGCGCAACCGGGGGCGCGTTTCGAGCGCGGTGCGGCGCAGCAGTACAGCGTGCGGCCGGCCGAGCGCGCCGACATCGAGGCCTTGCTGCGCGCGCTGCAGGCCGACGCGCCGCTGACCCGCGTGCTGCACCTGTGGAGCCTCGGCAACGAGTCGCTCGACACCGGTTACCTGGGCCTGCTCGCACTGGCGCAGGCGCTGGAGGCGCATCCGGCGCCGCTCGCGCTGACGGTCGTCACCGACGGGGTCGAGGACGTCACCGGGCTCGAGCCGCTGTCGCCCGGCAAGGCGACGCTGCTCGGCATCGCGAAGGTGATGGGCCAGGAGCTGCCACAGCTCGCATGTCGCGTCGTCGACGTGCAGTTGCCGGCACCCGAGAGCGAGGCCGAGGACCGGCTGGCGCAGCGCCTGGTCGACGAGGTCGGCAGCGACGACGCGGTGGTCGCATGGCGCGGCCCGCACCGCTGGATCAAGCGCTACGAGCCGCTGCCGGGCGGTCTGCCGGTCCGCCAGCGGCTGCGCCGCGGTGGCGTCTACCTGGTCACCGGCGGGCTGGGCGGCGTCGGGCTGGCGCTGGCGCGCCATCTCGCGTCGGCCTGGCAGGCGAAGCTGGTGCTGCTGGGGCGCACGCCGCTGCCTGTGCGCGCCGAGTGGGAGCGCCTGGCGAGCGATGAAGGCCAGCCGGTGGTGTTGCGCCGCCGGCTGCAGCAGCTGCTCGCGCTGGAAGCGACCGGAGCCGAGGTGCTGACGCTCGCGGCCGATGTCAACGACGCGGGCCAGCTGCGCGACGCACTCGCGGCGGTGCACCGGCGTTTCGGCCCGGTGCAGGGTGTCGTGCACGCGGTCGTGCAGCCGGGCCGCGGCATGATCGCGCAGCGCACGAAGGCGCTGGTGGAAGCCGCCTTCGCGCCGAAGATCCAGGGCACGCAGGCGTTGCTGGCGGCACTGCGCGGCGAGCCGCTGGACTTCGTCGTGCTGTGCTCGTCGGTCGCGAGCCTGATCGGCGGCCTGGGCCGCAGCGACTATGCCGGTGCCAATGCCTTCCTCGATGCGCTGGCCGTCGCGTCGCGGCGTGCCGAGGGGCCGCCGCTGTTCTCGGTCAACTGGGATGCGTGGCGCGACGTCGGCATCGCGCTCGACATCGACATGCCCGATGGCGTGGGCCTGGACGAGCGCAGCGGCGTCGCCGCCTTCGAGCGCATCGTCAACGGGCCGGACCTGCCGCAGACGGTGGTGTCGGTGACGCCGCTGCAGGCGCGGCTCGGCGCGCTGGGCACGGGCCTGCTGGACGCGATCGGGGAGCTGCCGGCCGCCCCGGCGCGCAGCGGCCACCCGCGGCCCGTGCTGCCGACCGCGTATGCCGCGCCTGAAGGCGCGCTGGAGGACAGCCTCGTGGCGCTGTGGACCGAGCTGATCGGCATCGCGCCGATCGGCCGCGACGACAACCTGTTCGAGCTGGGCGGCGATTCGCTCTTGGCGATCCGCCTGCTGGCGCGGGTGCGCAAGGCGCACGGCGTCGAGCTGCATCCGGCGGCGTTCTTCAAGGCGCCGACGCTGGCCGCGCTCGCGGCCGCGATCGGCGGCCAGGCGCAAGCGTCCACGGCGATCGCGCGCAGCACCACCGGCGCGGTGGCGCCGATGTCCATCGCGCAGCAGGGCCAGTGGTTCCTGTGGCAGCTGGCGCCGGGCAACACCGCGTACCACGTGGGCGGCGGGCTGGGCCTGTCCGGGCCGCTGGATGTGCCGGCGCTGCAGCAGGCGCTGCGCTCGCTGGTGCGGCGCCACGAGGGCCTGCGCACCGTCTTCCGCGAAGGCGAGGGCGGGGTGCTGGAGCAGGTGGTGCTGGAAAAGGTCGACATCGACCTCCCGTCGATCGACCTCGCCACGCTGGACGACGCGGCGCGCGCATCGCGCCACCGCGAGACGGTGCAGCAGGTCGCGCGCAGCGCCTTCGACCTGCGCCGCGGGCCGCTGCTGCGCGGCGCGCTGCTGCGCACCGCTCCCGGCGAGCACCAGCTGCTGCTGATGCTGCACCACATCGTCTGCGATGCCTGGTCGGTCGAGCTGATGCTGGACGAGCTGGCGCAGCTGTATGCCGCGGCGCTCGACGGGCGCGACGCGGCGCTGCCGGCACCCGAGATCCGCTACGCCGACTTCGCGGCCTGGCAGCGCCAGTGGCTGGCCGACGGCGAGGGCGAGCGGCAGCTGGCCTGGTGGCGCCGGCAGCTCGCGGCGCCGCATGCCGTGCTG
>NZ_JBFUEB010000142.1:0-12337 GCF_056404395.1 Rhizobacter sp. P2_D12
GCATGCACGGCTTGGGCATGTAGTCGTCGGCGCCCGTGTCGAGCCCGACGATGCGGTCGACGTTGTCGCCGCGCGCCGTCAGCATCAGCACCGGCAGGCGGCTCGTCGCGCGGATGCGCCGCAGCGCCTCCATGCCGCTCAACCGCGGCATCATCACGTCGAACACCGCGATCGCATAACGCCCCGACAGCGCCTCGGCCACGCCGGCCTCGCCGTCGTGCACCGCATGCGCGTCGAAGCCCTCGCGCTGCAGGTACTGCGCGAGCATCGCCGTCAGCTCGGCATCGTCATCGACCAGCAACACGGAAATCATCGGCGAAGTATGGCGCGGCGACAGCGCGCGACACAGTGCGGGGGCCCCGGTTTTACCCAACTTGACGCTCCCGAACACTGCTCCACACAGCGCTTTCCTACGATGAAGCCATGTCCAGATCCATCGTTTCATCGGGCCTGTCGCTGGCCGTTTTCCTCGGGGGCTGCGCGGTCGTCGGCCCCGACTACCGCGCGCCGCAGCCGCCGCTCGGCCCGGCCTGGCAGGCGGCCGTGCCGCACGGCGGCCGCACCGACCGGCTCGCCGACTGGTGGGCCGCCTTCGACGACCCCACGGTGAGCCGGCTGGTGCAGATGGCCGAGGCCGACAGCCCGTCGCTCGCCACGGCCGCGGCCAACATCGCCAGCGCCCGGGCCGCGCTCGGCACCGCCCGCGCCGCGGCGCAGCCGTCGCTCACCGGCAGCGGCTCGGTGCTCGCATCACGCCAGCGCAACAACGGTGTCACGAGCGACACGACGACACGCAGCGGCAGCCTCGATGCCTCGTGGGAGATCGACCTGTTCGGCCAGCTGCGGCGCGGCCGCGAGGCGGCCCAGGCGCGCGTCGAGGCGCGCGCGGCCGACTGGCACGAGGCCCGCGTCTCGCTGGCCGCCGAGGTGGCCGACGACTACGTGCAGTACCGCGCCTGCCGGCTGCTCGAGGTGCAGTACGGCGTCGAGGCGCAGTCGCAGCAGGAGACGGCGCGCCTCACGCAGGTGAAGGTGCGCGCCGGCTTCAGCGCCGCGTCGGACGGCGACCTGGCCGAGGCCAGCGCCGCCGGCGCGGGCTCGACGCTGAGCGCGCAGCACACCGAATGCGAGGGGCTCGTGAAGGCCCTGGTCGCGCTGACCGGCGCCGACGAGCCGGCGCTGCGCACGCTGCTCGATGCGACGCCGGCCGCGCTGCCGGCGCCGGTCGCGTTCGGCGTCTCCTCCGTGCCGGCCGACCTGCTGCGCCAGCGCCCCGACCTGGTCGCGAGCGAACGCGACCTCGCCGCCGCCAGCGCCGCGATCGGCCAGGCCGAGGCCGGCCGCTACCCGAGCTTCACGCTGGGCGGCACGATCAGCGTGTCGTCGTCGGGCCTCGCCGGGCAGACGGGCACCGCCTCGTTCGGTCCCAGCCTGGCCATCCCGCTGCTCGACGGCGGCAAGGCGCGCGCCGCCGTCGACTCGGCCCAGGCGAGCTACGACGCGGCGCTCGCCGGCTACCGCAGCGCCGTGCGCACCGCCGTCAAGGAAGTCGAGACCGCGCTCGTCAACATCGACGGCGCGGCCCGCCGCAGCCGCGACGCGCGCACCGCGGCCGAACGCTACCGGCGCTATTTCGCCTCGGTGCAGGCCGACTGGCGCGCCGGCCGCAGCAGCCTGATGACGCTGGAGGAAGCGCGCCGCTCGGCGCTCTCGGCCGAGACGACGCTGCTGACCCTGCAGCGCGACCAGGTGCGCCAATGGATCGCCCTCTACAAGGCCCTCGGCGGCGGCTGGACCGCCGACGTCTCCCAGGCCGCCAACACCCTTCCCGGAGTCCAACCATGAAACCATCCCTGAAGACCGGCTCGATCGCCGCCGCGCTGCTGATCGCCGTCGGCGGCACCGCGTGGCAGGTGTGGGGCAATGCCGCGCCCGCCTCCGCGGCGGCTGCCGCAGCCGGCCCCGGCAGCGCCGCCACCCCCGCCCTCAGCGTCGAGCTGACGACGCCCGTGCGCACCACCTGGCCGCAGACCCTGCAGGCCACCGGCACGCTGACCGCGTGGCAGGAGGCCGTGATCGGCGCCGAGACCGGCTCGCTGCGCATCACCGAGCTGCTGGCGGACGTCGGCAGCCGCGTCAGGCGCGGCCAGCTGCTCGCGCGCCTGGCCGACGACAGCCTGCAGGCCCAGCTGCAGAAG
The DNA here is from genome assembly GCF_056404395.1 of Rhizobacter sp. P2_D12. Taxonomy (NCBI): domain Bacteria; kingdom Pseudomonadati; phylum Pseudomonadota; class Betaproteobacteria; order Burkholderiales; family Sphaerotilaceae; genus Rhizobacter; species Rhizobacter sp. P2_D12. Next base: position 2,199 of record NZ_JBFUEB010000142.1, read on the forward strand.
CAGCAGGCTGCCGTCGCGCAGGCGCGCGCCAGCCTCTCGCAGGCGCAGATGAACCTGCAGCGCGCCGGTGCGGTCGACGGCAGCGGCGCGCTGTCGAGCCAGCAGATCGACGACTACCGCATCGCCGAGGCCACCAGCCGCGCCTCGCTCGCGTCGGCCGAGGCCGACCTGCTGTCCACCCGCATCCAGCTGTCGCAGACGCGCATCCTGGCGGTCGACGACGGCATCGTCTCGTCGCGCAGCGCGGTGCTGGGCAACGTGGTGCCGGCCGGCACCGAGCTGTTCCGGCTGGTGCGCCAGGGCAAGGTCGAGTGGCGGGCCGAGCTGGCCGCGCGCCAGCTGGCGCAGGTGCAGCCGGGGCAGGCGGCGCGCCTGACGCTGGCCAGCGGCCAGGTGCTCGAAGGCCGCGTGCGGCTGGTCGCGCCGACCTTCAGCACCAGCACCGGCCGCGCCATCGTCTACGTCAGCCTGCCGGCCGGCAGCGAGGTGCAGCCCGGCCTGTTCGCCAGCGGCAGCATCGACGGGCCGGCGACGCCGGCGCTGACGCTGCCGCAGTCGGCGCTGGTGCTGCGCGACGGCCGCAGCGACGTCTTCCTGCTGAAGGACGACGGCACCGTCACGCGCCGCACCGTGGCGGTGGGTCGCCGCGTCGGCGACCGCGTCGAGGTGCTGTCGGGCCTGAAGGAGGGCAGCCGCGTCGTCGCGAGCGGCGGCGCGTTCCTGTCCGAAGGCACCCCGGTGCAGGTCGCGCAAGCCGACGCGCGGCTCAGCCTGAACGACACCCCCCACCTGCAAGGCACGCGCCCGTGAACATCTCCTCCTGGTCGATCCGCAACCCGGTCTCGGCCGTCCTCGTCTTCGTGCTGCTCGCGGTGCTGGGCCTGATCGGCTTCCACAAGCTGCAGATCCAGGATTTCTCCGACATGGACCTGCCGACCATCATGGTGTCGGCCTCGCTGGAAGGCGCCGCGCCGGCCCAGTTGGAAACCGAGGTCGCGCGCAAGATCGAGGACAAGCTCGCGTCGCTGACGCGCCTGGACCACATCGCCACCACGATCACCGACGGCAGCGTCGCGATCACCGTCACCTTCGAGATGGAGAAGGATGCCGAGGTCGCGCTCAGCGAGGTGCGCAACGCGGTCGACGGCGTGCGCGCCGACCTGCCGTCCAGCATGGCGGCGCCGACGGTGTCCAAGAGCACCGCCGCGAGCTCGTCGCTGCTCACCTACACCGCCACGTCGAAGCTGCTGGACGAGCAGGACCTGTCCTGGTTCGTCGACAACGACCTCACCAAGGCCTTGCTCGCGGTGAAGGGGGTCGCCGCGGTGCAGCGCATCGGCGGCATCGACCGCGAGGTGCGCGTCGAGCTCGATCCGGCGCTGATGGCCGGCCTCGGCCTCGACCCGGCCACCGTCTCGGCACAGTTGAAGGCGGCGCAGAGCGACAACTCCGGCGGCCAGGGCGACATCGCCGGCCAGCGCCAGTCGGCCCGCACGCTGGGTGCGGTGGCGTCGGCGCAGCAGCTGGCAGCGATGAGCATCGCGGTCGGGGACGGCCGCAGCGTGCGGCTGGACCAGGTCGCCCGCATCGTCGACGGGCCGGCCGAGCGCAGCTCGCTCGCGCGGCTGGACGGCGCGCCGGTGGTGGCGCTGCAGGTCTCGCGCTCCAAGGGCTATTCGGACGTGACGGTGGCGCGCGAGGTGCGGCAGGCGGTGGCCGCCTTCGGCCGGGCGCATGCCGAGGTGGTGCTGGCCGAGGCCAGCAACACCGTCGCGCCGATCGAGGACAACTACCGCGGCTCGATGCACCTGCTGCTCGAGGGCGCGCTGCTCGCGATGCTGGTGGTGTGGTGGTTCCTGCGCGACACGCGGGCCACGCTGATCTCGGCGGCGGCGCTGCCGCTGTCGATCCTGCCGACCTTCGGCTTCATGGTGCTGGCCGGCTTCTCGCTGAACACCGTCACGCTGCTGTCGCTGTCGCTCGTCATCGGCATCCTGGTCGACGACGCGATCGTCGAGATCGAGAACATCGCGCGCCACATGGCGGCCGGCAAGACGCCGTACCAGGCGGCGATGGAGGCGGCCGACGAGATCGGGCTGGCGGTGGTCGCGACCACCTTCACGCTGGTCGCGGTGTTCCTGCCGACGGCCTTCATGTCCGGGATCATCGGCAAGATCTTCCGGCAGTTCGGCGTCACCGCCTCGGTGGCGGTGCTGTGCTCGCTGCTGGTGGCGCGGCTGCTGACGCCGATGATGGCGGCCTACCTGATGAAGGGACGCGTGGGCGGCGCGGCGCATGAGCCGGCGGACAGCCCGCTGATGACGCGCTACCTCGGCTGGGCGCGCACGGCCTTGCGGCACCGCAAGACCACGGTGCTGGCGGCGCTGGCCTTCCTGGCGGTGTCGCTGGCGCTGCTGCCGCTGCTGCCGTCGGGTTTCCTGCCGGCGCAGGACAACGCGCAGACCCGCGTGACGCTGACGCTGCCGCCCGGCAGCACGCTGGACGACACCGATGCGGTGGCGCGCCAGGCCGCGCAGCGGCTGCGCGCGGTGAGCGGCGTGCGGCAGGTGTTCAGCGCCGTCGGCCTGACCGCCGGCGAGGACCATCCCGGCCAGTCGTCGAGTTCGAGCACCAGCACCAACAGCGCGACGCTGACGGTCGACCTGCTGCCGCGCGGCGAGCGCACGCGCAAGCAATCGGCGATCGAGGCCGAGCTGCGCGTCGCGCTGCGCGGCCTGGCCGGCGTGCGCAGCACCGTGGGCGGCGGCGGCAACGGCGAGAGCCTGCAGCTGACGCTGGCCGGCAACGATGCGGCGGCGCTGGACCAGGCCGCTGCCGCGCTGGAGACGCAGCTGCGCACGCTGCGCGGCATCGGCAACGTGACCTCGAGCGCGGCGCTGCAGCGCCCCGAGGTGCAGCTGACGCCGGATGCGGCGCGCGCCGCCGCACTGGGCGTGACGGCCACCGCCGCGGCCGATGCGCTGCGCGTGGCCACCTATGGCGACTACTCGACGGTGCTGCCGAAGCTGAACCTGCCGCAGCGGCAGGTGCCGATCCGCGTGCGCGTCGACGCATCGCAGCGCGACAGCCTGGACGCGATCGGCCAGTTGCGCGTGGCGGGCAGCGGCGGCAGCGTGGCGCTGGCCTCGCTGGGCGAGCTGGCGATCGGCAGCGGCCCGTCGCAGATCGACCGCCTGGACCGCGAGCGCAACGTGACGCTGACGGTGGAACTGGCCGGCCGTTCGCTGGGCGAGGTCGAGCGCGAGGCGCGCAGGCTGCCGGCTCTGCAGCAGCTGCCGGCCGGCGTGCACCGGGTGGAACAGGGCGAGCTGCAGCAGATGAACGAGCTGTTCGAGAGCTTCGGCCTCGCGATGGCGATCGGCGTGTTCTGCATCTATGCGGTGCTGGTGCTGCTGTTCCACGACTTCCTGCAGCCGGCCACCATCCTGTGCGCGCTGCCGCTGTCGCTGGGCGGGGCCTTGTTCGCGCTGCTGGTCACGCACCTGAGCTTCTCGATGTCCTCGGTGATCGGGCTGCTGATGCTGATGGGCATCGTGACGAAGAACTCGATCCTGCTGGTCGAGTACGCGATCATGGCGCGCCGCGAGCGCGGCATGGGCCGGCTCGAAGCGCTGCTCGACGCGTGCCACAAGCGGGCGCGGCCGATCCTGATGACGACCATCGCGATGGCCGCCGGCATGCTGCCGAACGCGCTGGGCCTGGGTGCCGAGCCGAGCTTCCGCCAGCCGATGGCGGTGATCGTGATCGGCGGGCTGCTCACCTCGACGGTGCTGAGCCTGCTGGTGATCCCGGTGGTGTTCACCTACGTCGACGACCTGCTGCAGTGGCTGCGGCGCTCGACGGAACAGCACTGGAAAACCCAGGCGGCATCGTGACGCCGTCATGTCTTGGTAAGCCGGCGGTCAAGCCAGCCGCCGGCCTGTTTTCTAGACTACCGCGGGTGTCACGACGTTGCACAGTGTCACGACGTCGCCAATCCGCGGGTCCCCTTGAAGCAGTCCATCGTCGCGCGAACCCTCCACCGCACGGCGCTGCGCATCGCTGTGGTGTCGGCGCTCGGCGGCCTGGTGTCGTACGGGGTCAACGACGCATCGATCAAGCGCGCGGTGCAGCAGCAGCTCGTGACCTCGACCGAGCAGAAGCTGCAGCGCGAATCGCTGGAGTTCAGGGAGATCAAGTCGCTGCAGGGCAATTTCCTGGGCGACTTCCGCGCGGCCCATGCCGACCCGCGTGAGCGCGCGACGCTGGCGCGTGATTTCGACCTCGTCTTCTACCGCCACGGCGACGGCTCGTACACGCAGCGGCCCGGGCTGTTCGAGGGCCAGGCGCTGGCGGACGGCCGGCGCTTCGCGCAGATGTCGGCCACCTATGCGCCGCAGACGCCGCCCGATGCGGACATCAAGGCCCGCTTCATGCTGTCCTTCCTGCTGTCGCACAAGTACGGTTCGAGCACGAAGGGCCGGCTCTTCAACTTCTACGGCGTCGTGCCGGAGAAGGGCTTCCCGATCCACCAGGCGAGCGACATCGCGAAGATCTTCACCTATTCCGGCCCCGATGCGCTGAAGCTGGAAACCTACGAGTTCTACGCGCGCGGGTTCGGGTCGGCGAGCCACGACACGATCTTCACGCGCATGTACTGGGATGCGTCGAACCAGGCCTGGATGACGACCGTCGCGACGCCCGACGTCGCCGATGCCTCGGGGCGGCACCAGGTGCTGGCCTGCGTGGACGTGCTGCTCGACCAGTTGATGCAACGCACCGCCGCGCCATTGCTGGCCGGATCGCGCAGCACGATTTTCCAGGTCGACGACAAGGGCACGCTGATCTTCGATGCGGCGCATGCCCAGGCGATCAAGCTCACCGAAGGCCAGGCCTCGATCGAATCGCTGGGCCTGCACGACGACCTGCCGCTGCTGGCGGCCAGCCGCTCGGCGCGGCCGGGCGAGGTGCAGCTGTTCGACCTGCCGGACGACATCGTCGCGCTGGGCGTGATCCCGGACACGCCGTGGGCGCTGGCGGTGCGCTATCCCAAGGCCTTGATGCGGCCGGCCGCGCTGCTGAACCTGGGCATCGTCGTCGCGCTCGGGCTGGCGATGCTGGCGGTGGAGATCCTGATCATCCGCTCGGTGCTGCTGCAGCAGGTGGCACGGCCGCTGCGGCAGCTGACCGGCGCGATGCGGCGGGTCGGGCAGGCCGCGCAACCGCTGGACCACGCACAGCTGCCGACGCAGGCCGAGGACGAGATCGGCGACGTGGCGCGCGAGTTCGCCGCGATGGCCGCCCGCGTGCACGGGGCCTGCGAGCAGCTCGAGGACAAGGTGCGCGGGCGCACCGCCGAGCTCGAGGCGTCGCGCCAGGCGCTGCGCCGGCTGGGCGAGCACAACGCGATGGCGCTCGAAGAGGAGCGCAAGCGCATCTCGCGCGAACTGCACGACGAGATGGGCCAGCAGCTGGCCGCGTTGCGCATGGAGGTTTCGGTACTGCGCGTGCGCGACGGAACTGCGGTGCACGATTTGCTGCTCGACCGCGTGGACCGGCTGGTGGCCAGCGTGCGCGCGCTGGTCTCGCAGCTGCGCCCTGCGGCGCTCGACGGCGGCCTGGTCGCCGCGATCGAGTGGCAGGCCGCCGAGTTCACCCGCGGCACCGGCGTGCCGTGCCGGCTGGACCTCGATGCGCTCGCCCATGACCTGCCACCCGACACCGCGACGATGGTGTTCCGCATCGTCCAGGAGTCGCTGACCAACGTGCGCCGGCATGCCCGGGCGACCCAGGTCGCGCTGGGCCTGGTGAAGGATGCGAACGGCTGGACGCTGGCGATCGCGGACGACGGCATCGGCTTCGAGGCCACGCGGCGGCAGCGCGGGCACGGCCTGCTGTCGATGGACGAGCGCGCGCGGCTGCTGGGCGGCAGCCTGCAGGTAGAGAGTTCACCGGGCGCCGGCACGACGGTGCGCCTGCGGATCGTGAGCTTGTCGACGGGGCCGCGGGAGGCATAAGGCTTCGGTCGACGCTGCATCATGACGCCGCGCGCGACGGCTGATGCAATGCCGGGCATTCACGAAGCCGTCACACATGCGACCCTACACACCACCGATCCCGCCCGTCCGAAACCCCCTGATCGCCACCAGCGCAGGCACCCTGGCCTTGCTGGGTGCGTCTGCCGCCCAGGCCGCGCAGCAGACAGTCGCCGCGAGCGCGATCTCGGCCGGCGACACGGCGTGGATGCTGGCCAGCACGGCGCTGGTGCTGATGATGACGCTGCCGGGCCTGGCCTTCTTCTACGGCGGGCTGGTGCGCAAGAAGAACATCCTGGGCACGATGACGCAGGTGTTCATCGTGGCCGCGGTCACGAGCGTGCTGTGGTTCGTGGCGGGCTACACCATCGCCTTCGGCTCGGGAGCGCCGTGGTCGGGCTTCTTCGACAACGGCTTCAGGCTCCAGTTCATGCCGGTGGGAGACCGGGTGCCCGTCCACCCGATGGCACCGCACATCCCCGCGCCCGCGTTCGCGCTGTTCGAGGCTGCCTTTGCCATCATCACCGCCGCGCTCATCGTCGGCGCGTTCGCCGAGCGCGTGAAATTCAGCATCGCCGCGGTGTTCTGCGGCCTGTGGTCGCTGGCCGTCTATGCGCCGGTGGCCCACTGGGTGTGGCACCCCGAGGGCTGGCTGTACGACATGGGAGTGCGCGACTTCGCCGGCGGCATGGTGGTGCACGTCAGCGCCGGTGCGGCGGGCCTGGCCTGCGCGCTGGTGGCCGGGCCGCGGCAGGGCTGGGGCCGCGAGCCGATGGTCCCGTCGAACCTCGCCTACATGCTGATCGGCGCGGGCCTGCTGTGGATCGGCTGGTTCGGCTTCAACGGCGGCTCGGCCTTCGAGGCCAATGGCGCGGCGGCGCTGGCGATGGTCAACACGCAGATCGCGGCTGCGCTGGCCGCCGTCGTGTTCGTGCTGTGCGAATGGATCCAGAAGGGCCAGCCCAGCCTGGTCGGCATGTCGACCGGCGCGGTGGCCGGCCTGGTGGCCATCACGCCCGCCGCCGGCTTCGTCAGCGTGGACGCGGCGTACCTGTTCGGTGCCGTCGGCGGCCTTGTCGCGTTCGCATCGCTGGCCTGGCTCAAGCCCCTGATCAACGTCGACGACTCGCTGGACGTGTTCGCGATCCACGGTGTCGTCGGCATCGCAGGGTCGCTGCTGACGCCGTTCTTCATCGATGCGAAGCTGGCGGGCGGTGCCGGCAAGCCGCAGGCGGAAGCGATCGGCGTCGTCGCGGTGCTGGGCTACAGCTTCGTGGTCAGCTGGCTGCTGATGAAGGGGCTTCACTGGTTTGCCGGTGCCCGGGTCCGGCGCGGCGATGAAGCTGACGGACTGGACCTGTCCCAACACGGCGAGCGGATCGAATAGTGAGTTCGCAGATGTCCTTCGGCGTGCTGGCGATGCGGTTGCGGCTGGCGCTGCTGCGGCACCAGCTGCCCATCGAGGCCGAACGCCTGCTGTCCGATGCCGACTACGCGGTGCAGGTGTGGGGGCTGTGCGTGGAGGTCGGCGACCCTGCGCTGATCGCGTTGGCCGAGCGCTTGCTGCCCAGCCAGGTGGCACCGTTGCCGCCGGCGATCGAGGCATCGCCGCCGGACGTCGCCGATGCCGGCTCGAACGATGAACCGGCCCCACCGCGCGAGCGGCGCTATCTTCGCGGCGCACGCTGAACGTCCGGCCTCGCTGCGGGGTCTTCAGGGCCCGGCCGGAAGCTCGAGCAGGCGCAACACCGGGTAGCGCCGCCATTCGGGCTCGGCATGGCGCCGTGCGTGGCGGAAGATGAAGCCCAGCACCGCCTGCGCGTCGCCCAGCAGCTCGGGATGCGCGGACTTCCAGGCCTCGAAACGCTCGCGCAGCCCGGGCTCGGTGGCCAGCAGCTGCTCGGCTTCGTCCTCGAACACGTAGTCGCTGAAGCTTTCCTTCTTGTCGAGCACGCTGTCGAAGAACGACCAGCGGAAGAAGCTGTCGATGCCCAGCGGCTCCAGCACCTCGACGGCAAAGCGGTCGTGCGGGCCGCCGAGCGGCAGCAGCCAGTCGCCTTCGGCCACGTCGGCGAGCGTGGCTTCGACCCGCACGTCCAGCGCGTCATGCAGGTGCCGGCCTTCGAACGGCGTGCGCCGCTTCTCGAAACGCTCGATGCGGTACGCCTGGGCGCGCACGCGGCTCGCGTGCACTGCGCGCTGCAACGGCAATCCATGGGCCTGCAGGCGCAGCGCGACGTCGTGCCAGGCCTGCGGCAGAAGGTAGGCGCGCGGCGGCACGGCGCTGGCGGTGGGCTGGTAGCGATCGAACCAGGCGATGTCCTTCTGCCAGGGCCTGGTGCGGTCGTAGCGCAGGCGCTGGTAGTGGCCTATGCGGCTCGGTTCGTACACCGCCTGGAAGCCGCTGAAGCGGAACGGCCGGCTGTGCTGCCGGTCGAGCGTCCAGTCCAGCGCGACCGGGGAACCGGCCGAGAGGGCGGCGCGGTCGGCGGCACGCGCAGCGCGGATGGCGTGGCCGTGCGCGACGGTGTGCGCCAGCGCGCACTCCACCAGCGCACGCGTGCCGTGGTAGCGGTCCGCGAACGGCTTCAGCATGTGCGTCTCCGGCATGAAGCCGATCGTGTGGTGCAGCGCCGCGTAGCCGGTGGAGAAGCGCGGCGAGTCCAGGAAGTCGGCGATGCCGTCGTCCGGGATCTCCTGCACCGGGTTCACGTACGGGCACATCGGGAAGCCGCGTGCCGCCATGCCGTCGTACAGCGCCGGCAGCATCGCGTCGCGCAGATGCGCGCCGGTGCGGCCGCCGAGCTTGTCGGGCTGGGTCGCGATCAGCGTCACCACGTGCTGGTAGTCGGCGCCGTTCGACGTGTGGGTGTCGACCATCACGTCGGGATCCCAGCGCGTGAACACCTGCGCGAACGTGCGGGTGGCCAGGCTGTCGGCCTTGACGAAGTCGCGGTTCAGGTCGAGGTGGCGCGCATTGCCGCGGAAGCCGAAGGCCTCGGGCCCGTGCTGGTTGACGCGGCTGGTGTCCTGCCGGTTCAGCGCGCCGTCGACGTTGTAGACCGGGATGTAGACCAGCACCGTGCGCCCGAGCGCGGCGCGGCGGGCCGGGTCGAGGCACAGGTCGCGCAGCAGCGCCATGCAGGCGTCGATGCCCTCGGGCTCGCCGGGGTGGATGCCGTTGTTGTTGAAGAACACCGGCCGACCGGCGGCCTTGACGGCCTGCGGGTCGAACACGCCGTCGGCCGAGAAAACGCCGGCATGGATCGGCACGCCGGCATCGGAGCGGCCCACCTCCTCGAACCTGAGCCAGGGGCCGAAGGCCTGCGCGAGCCGCTGGTGGAAGGCGATGCAGTCGTGCCAGGTGGTGGTCTGGTTGCCGTTGCCCCGTTCGAACGGGGTGGCCCAATCGGTGGTCTTGTCCATCGGGACATTGTCCGACGACTGCGCATGTCCTTCAGTCGGCAGCAGACTCCGGCAGCTTCGCGACCACCTTGATCTCGAACTGGAAGCCGTACAGCCAGGTCACGCCGATGCCGGTCAGGGTCGGGTGCGGCGCGTCGCTCCAGTAGTCCGGCAGCACCTTCCAGACCGTCTCGAAGGTCGCCTCGGGATCGACGAGGAAGACGGTGACGTCGATCACGTCGTCGAAGCTGCAGCCGGCGGCCGACAGGATCGCGTTCAGGTTGTCGAACGCGAGCCGCACCTGCGCCTCCAGCCCGGGTTCGGGCGACCCGTCCGGGCGGCTGCCGACCTGCCCCGAGACGAACAGGAAGCCGTTGGCGCGGACCGCCGGCGAATAGCGGTTCTTTTCATAGAGCGCCTGGCGCCCGGCCGGGAACACCACATCACGTTGAGCCATGGATTGCCTTCTTGAATGAACGATGCAGGGACTCTAGGGATGGTCTGCATAACTGCCGCGACGCGGGCCGGTGATGCAGAGGAGGCAGGATGCAAGTTTGCTGTCGCGCTGAAGCAGTAGAGAAGCTCGGCGCCGCAGCCGCACCGGCCCGTTTGGACCGTTCGATGCGGCTATCGGGCGCACTGCGGGCGCACTCATCCCAAGGCCATCAGCTTTCTTCGCGCCATCCACAGGTTCGACAG
>NZ_JBFUEB010000143.1:0-12226 GCF_056404395.1 Rhizobacter sp. P2_D12
GCGGTGGGCGCGGCGGCGGTGGCGGCCGGCGCCGACGAACCACGGCGCGCCGCGGTCGCCGCACCGGCCGAGCAGGCCCAGCGGTTGCGCGAGCGCCTGCTCGACGCGATGGCCGGCGAACGCATCGAGCTGATGCGCGACTTCGTGCGCGAGCGCGTGCTGCGCGTGTTGCGCCTGGACCCGGCCGACGCGCCCGGCCGCAGCGACCGGCTGATGGACATCGGCTTCGATTCGCTGATGGCGGTGCAACTGCGCAACCAGCTGGGCAGCGGGCTCGGCCTGGACAAGCCGCTGCCGGCGACGCTGATGTTCGACCACCCGACCATCGATGCCTTGGCGATCCACCTGCTGGAGCGCATGCTGCCGAAGGCGGCGCCGGCCCCGGCGCCCAAGGCGGCGGTTGCGGCGATGACGCCGGCCTCCGAAGCCGCGGTCGCCGCGATGAGCGATGCCGAGATCGAAGCCTTGTTGATGAGCCGATTGGAGGGTTCGTGAGCGTTCCCGTCGACACCCCGGCGCTGACCCCGCTGCAACGCGCCTTCCTGGCGCTGCAGCAGGCGCAGGCGCGCGTGGCCGCGCTGGAAGGCGCGGCGCGCGAGCCGATCGCGATCATCGGCCTGGGCTGCCGCGTGCCCGGCGGCGGGCACGACGCCGACAGCYTCTGGCGCCTGATGCGCGACGGCGTCGACGCGACCGGCCCGCTGCCGGCCGACCGCTGGGACGTCGACGGGCTGTACGACCCCGATCCCGAGGCGCCGGGCCGCATCGCGACGCGCGGCGGCGGCTTCCTCGGCGCGGTCGACGGGTTCGACCCCACGTTCTTCGGCATCACGCGCCGCGAGGCCCAGGGCATGGATCCGCAGCAGCGCCTGCTGCTCGAGGTGGCCTGGGAGGCGCTGGAACACGCCGGCCAGGCCCCCGACCGGCTGGAGCGCTCGGCCACCGGCGTCTACGTCGGGATGTGCGCGAACGACTATGCGCAGATGCAGCTGCAGACGCGCGACGGCGAACTGCTGGATGCGCATTTCACGTCCGGCATCGCGCACAGCATCGCGTCGGGCCGACTGTCGTACCTGCTCGGTCTGCAGGGTCCGAGCGTCACGCTGGACACCGCATGCTCGTCGTCGCTGGTCGCGCTGCACCTGGCCTGCCAGGCCCTGCGTGCGGGCGATTGCCGCATGGCGCTGGCCGGCGGCGTGAACCTGATCCTGTCGCCCGACCTGTACATCGCGCTGTCGCATTCGCGCATGCTGTCGCCCGACGGCAAGTGCAAGACCTTCGATGCGGCGGCCGACGGTTTCGCGCGCGGCGAGGGCTGCGGCGTCGTCGTGCTGAAGCGCCTGCGCGATGCGCAGGCCGATGGCGACCGCATCCTCGCGCTGGTGCGCGGCAGCGCGGTCAACCAGGACGGGCCGAGCAGCGGGCTGACCGCGCCGAACGGCCCGGCCCAGGAAGCGGTGATCCGCGAGGCGCTGGCGCGCGCGGGCATCGCGCCGCGCGAGGTCGGCTACGTCGAGGCGCACGGCACCGGCACGCAGCTGGGCGACCCGCTGGAGGTGCAGGCGCTGGCGGCAGTGTTCGGCGAGGGCCGCGATGCGTCGCAGCCGCTGCTGATCGGGTCGGTGAAGACGAATGTCGGGCACCTCGAAGCGGCCGCCGGTGTCACGGGGCTGATCAAGCTGGTGCTGTCGCTGCGGCAACAGCAGATTCCAGCGCACCTGCACTTCAAGACGCCGAGCCCGCACATCGCCTGGGGCGACGGCTTGCTGAAGGTGCCGACGGCGCTGACGCCGTGGCAGCCGATCGGTGGGCGGCGCATCGCCGGGGTCAGCTCGTTCGGGTTCAGCGGCACCAATGCGCACATCGTGGTCGAGGAGGCTCCCGCCACCGCCACCGCCCCCGCTTCCGCTCCCGTTCGCCCTGAGCAGGGACTGAGCTTGTCGAAGGCCCGTGTCGAAGGGTTGCCGCCGGAGCGCGAGGCGGGTGCCGTGGCGGGGGCTGCAGGGCTTCGACAAGCTCAGCCCGACCCTTCGACAAGCTCAGGGCGAACGGGAATGGAGTCCGACCGTTCGACAAGCCCGGCCCGAGCGGGGGGCCTGCATCTGTTCATCCTGTCCGCCCGCGATGAATCCGCGCTGGCCGACACCGCGCGCCGCTTCGCCGCCGCGCTGGCCGGCCGGCCCGACAGCGAACTGGCCGCCGTCTGCTTCACCGCCGCGGTCGGCCGTGCCACGTTCGCGCAGCGCGCGACGGTGCTGGCGCGCACGATGGCCGAGCTGTGCGAACGCCTGCTGGCGCTGGCCGAATCGCGCGAGGTCCAGGGCCTGCACACGGCGCGCGTGACGCGGCGCGACCCGGCCCGCATCGCCTTCCTGTTCACCGGCCAGGGTGCGCAGTACGCCGGCATGGCCCGCGCGCTCTACGCGCAGCAGCCGGTGTTCCGGGCCGCGCTGGACGACTGCGCGCAGGGGCTGGCCGGCGTGTTGCCGCAGCCCTTGCTCGACGTGATCTTCGCGGAGCAGGGCGCGGCCATCGACGAGACGCGCTACACGCAGCCGGCGCTGTTCAGCATCGAGTTCGCGCTCGCGAAGCTGTGGGCCGCGTGGGGCATCGTCCCCGACCTCGCGATGGGCCATTCGGTCGGCGAGTACACCGCGGCCTGCCTGGCCGGCGTGATGACGCTGCCGCAGGCGCTCGCGCTGATCGCCGAACGGGGCCGGCTGATGCAGTCGCTGCCCGCGGGTGGCGCGATGGCGGCGATCTTCGCGCCGGAAGCCGACGTGGCCGAAGCGATCGCCCCGCTCGCCGGGCAGCTGTCCATCGGCGCCGTCAACGCGGCGACGCAGACGGTGATCTCGGGCAGCGCCGCCGCGGTCGACGCGGTCTGCGAGCGCTTCGGCGCGCGCGGCGTGCGCTGCCAGAAGCTGCCGGTCTCGCACGCCTTCCATTCGCCGCTGGTCGATCCCATCCTCGATGCCTTCGAGCGCGCCGCGGCGGCGACACCCATGGCCCGGCCGCAGCTGCGCCTGGTGTCCAACCTGACCGGCCAGCTCGCCGACGCCGCCGAGATCACGCAGCCGCGCTACTGGCGCCGCCACGTGCGCGAGGCGGTGCGCTTCGCCGACGGCGTGCGCACGCTGGCGACGCTGAAGCCGGACATCTGCATCGAGGTCGGCCCGCACCCGACGCTGCTGAACTTTGCCGAGGCCTTGCCGCTGGGCGTCGCGACGCTGCGCAAGGGCCGCGCCGATGCCGACCAGCTGGCCGAAGCGCTGGGCACGCTGTTCCTTGCCGGCGCACCCATCGACTGGCGCGCCGTCTGGTCCGCCAGCGGCGTCGCGCTGGCCGACCTGCCGGCCACGCCGTTCCGCCGCGAACGCTGCTGGTTCCGCGCGCGCAGCGTGGCCCCGGCCGGCAACGGCACGCCGACCGGCCACCCGCTGCTCGGCACGCGCCTGCGCTCGCCGCTGCGCGACGTGGTGCAATTCGAGGCCACGCTGCGCGGCGACGACCTGCCCTACCTGGCCGACCACCAGGTGCAGGGCCGCGTGATCCTGCCGGCCACCGGTTTCCTGGAGATGGCCCTGGCTGCGAGCCGCCTGGTGTACGGCAGCCCGCGTGCCGTCAGCGACGTCGTGATCTCCGAATCGCTGGCCTTCGAGGCCGGCGAGACGCGCACGCTGCAGCTGCTGCTGCGGCGCGAGCAGCAGGGCTTCGAGATCGTCTCGCTCGGCGCCGACGAGCCGGACGACGCCTGGCACACGCACGTGCAGGGCAGCTTCGTGCAGCCCGCTTCGTCGGCCGTGCACGAGCCGGCCGATGCGATCCGCGCGCGCTGCCGCGACGAGGTCGATGCCGCGACGCACTACGCGCAGCTGGCCGCACGCCAGCTCGCCTTCGGGGCGGCGCTGCAGGGCGTGCAGCGCATCGTGCGGCGCGACGGCGAGGCCTTGGGCGAGATCGCTTTGCCGCCGGCCGCCGGCCGTGCCGGCTACGTGCTGCACCCGGCGCTGCTCGATGCGGCGCTGCAGGTGATGGCCGCGGCGCTGCCGGCCGAGGCCGCCGCGGGCCGCGCCTACCTGCCGCTCGCGATCGGCCAGCTGGCGGTGCACCGCACGCCGGGCGACACGCTGCTGAGCCACGTGYGCATCGTGCCGGGCGGCAGCGCCGACACGCTGAAGGCCGAGCTGGTGCTGTTCGACACGCACGGCACCGTGGCCACGCTGGCCGGCGTGGCGCTGCGTGCCGCGGCCCTGCCGGGCGCCCCGAGCGAGCCGGTCTACCGCATCGCCTGGGAGCCGGTGCCGGATGCCGGGTGGCTGCCGGCGCCGGCCGAGCTGGCCGCGCAGGCCGGCCCGCTGCTGGCCGGGCTGTCGCGCGAACACGACCTGGCCGACTACCAGCAGGCCTTCGTCGCGCTCGAGGCGATGAGCGCCGCGTGGATCGCGCGCGCACTGCGCGAACTCGGCTGGAACCCGGCCGCCGGCCAGCCGGTGCGCAGCGAAGAACTCGCGCAGCAACTGCAGCTCGCGCCGCGCTACCACCGCCTGTTGCCGCGGCTGCTCGCCATCCTGGCGGAGGAGGGCCTGCTGCGTGCCGAGGCCGACGGCTGGACCGTGCTGCACTGGCCGTCGATGGCCGACCCGGCGCAGCGCGTCGCGCCGCTGGTGCAATGCCACCCGGCCTCGCGCCCGCGCATCGCGCTGACCGCCAGCTGCGGCGCGGTGCTCGGCGACATCCTGCGCGGCCGGGCCGACCCGCTGCACCAGCTGTTCCCGAACGGCTCGGCCGAGCTGGCCGAATCGCTGTACCGCGACGCGCCCGAGGCCAAGGCCTACAACCAGCTGCTGCGCGAGACGCTGCGCATCGCGCTGCAGCGGCTGCCGGCCGGGCGCCGGCTGCGCATCCTCGAGGTCGGCGGCGGCACCGGCGGCACCACCGCCTGGGTCGCACCGATGCTGCCGGCCGACCGCTGCGACTACCTGTTCACCGACATCGGCCCGCTGATGGTGGCCCGGGCCCGTGAACGCTTCGGCGTGCACCCGTTCATGCGCTTCCAGCCGCTGGACCTGGAGCATCCGCTGCCCGCGCAACTGGCCGGCCAGCACTTCGACGTCGTGATCGCCGCCAACGTGATCCATGCCACCGCCGACCTCGCGCGCACGCTCGGCCAGCTGCGCCAGGTGCTGGCCCCGGGCGGCACGCTGCTGATGCTCGAGGTGGCCGGCATGGAGCGCTGGATCGACATCACCTTCGGCCTGACCGACGGCTGGTGGCGCTTCAGCGACAGCGCGCTGCGCCCCGACTACCCGCTGCTGTCGCGCGCGCGCTGGCTGGCGCTGCTGACCGGGCTCGGTTTCGACGCGGCGGCCATCGATGCGCCGCAGCCGTTCTCGCGCGAGGTGCTGCTGGCCGCGCGCAAGCCGGTCGACGCGGTCGACGAGCTGCCGGCGGCGAGCTGGCTGCTGGTGGGCGACCGCGGCGGCGTCGCGGAACGGCTGGCGGCACGGCTGCGCGCCGCGGGCCATGAAGCGCGGGTGGTGGGGCCCGAGGCCGATGCTGCCGCGCTGGCCGGGCGCACGCTGCGCGGCATCGTGCACCTGGGCGCGCTCGACGTGGCGGTTCCGGAGGAGGGTTCGGCCGCCTCGCTGGTCGACACGCAGCGCGCCAGCCTGGGTTCGTTGCTGACACTGGTGCAGGGGCTGGGCGCGCAGTCGTTCGCGACCGGCACGACGCCGCGGCTGTGGATCGCGACGCGCGGCGCGCAGGCCGTCCACGACGGCGATGACGTCAACCCGCTGCAGGCGCCGGTGTGGGGTTTCGCGAAGGTGATCGCGCTCGAACACCCGGAGCTGCGCACCGCCCGCATCGACCTCGATGCGCAGGCCGATCTCGACACCCAGGCCGCCGCGCTGTGGCAGGCCATCGCTGCCGACGGCGACGAGCCGCAGCTCGCGCTGCGCCGCGGCTGCGCCTTCGTCGCGCGGCTGCTGCCGGCCGTGATCGCGCCGGCCGACCCGCCGCCGGTGCGGCTGGAAAAGGCCGCGAGCGGCGTGTTCGACGAGATGCCGCTGGTGCCGATGACGCGCCGCGCGCCCGGCCCGGGCGAGGTCGAGATCCGCGTGCGCGCGGCCGGCCTGAACTTCCGCGACATCATGAACGCGGTCGCGCTGCGCGCCGACCCCGAGCCGCTGGGCGGCGAGTGCGCCGGCACCATCGTCGCGCTGGGCGAGGGCGTCGCCGGCTTCGCGCTCGGCGATGCCGTGGTCGCGACCGGCGAAGCCTGCTTCGCAAGCTACATGACGACGGCCGAGCAGCACGTGGCGCCGCTGCCGCGCGGCGTCAGCTATGCCCAGGGCGCCACGCTGCCGTTCGCGCTGATGACGGCCTGGCATGCGCTGCAGGGGCTGGGCGGCATCCGCGGCGGCATGACGGTGCTGGTGCATGCGGCGGCCGGCGGCGTCGGCATGGCGGCGCTGCAGATCGCGCGCCGCGCCGGGGCCACGGTGTTCGCGACGGCCGGCAGCGAGGCCAAGCGCGCGCTGCTGCGCTCGCTGGGCGCGCACCACGTGATGAACTCGCGCACGCTAGATTTCGAGGCCGAGATCGCCCGCGTCACCGCAGGCCGCGGCGTCGACCTGGTGCTCAATTCGCTGGCCGGCGAGTTCATCCCGGCCAGCGTGCGCAGCCTGGCGGCGCAGGGTTGCTTCCTCGAGATCGGCAAGCGCGACATCTGGAGCGCGTCGCAGTTCCGCGAGCTGCGGCCGCAGGCGCAGTACCACGCGATCGACCTGAACGCGCAGCGCTACCAGGACCCGGCCGCCGCCCAGGCCTTGTTCGCCGACGTGATGGGTGCGGTGCAGCGCGGCGAGCTGCGCCCGCTGCCGCTGCAGGCCTTCCCGCTCGAACGCGGCGGCGAGGCCTTCCGCTTCATGGCGCAGGCCCGCCACGTCGGCAAGGTGGTGCTGACGCAGCAGGATGCGCTGCAGGCCTCGATGCAGGCGCTGGTGCCGAACGGTGCCTACCTGGTCACCGGCGGCCTGTCCGGGCTGGGCCTGCTGACGGCCGGCCGCCTGGTCGAGCGCGGGGCGCGCCACCTGGTGCTGGTCGGCCGCCGCCCGGCCTCGGCCGCGGCGCAGGTGAGGCTGGACGCGATGCGCGCGCAAGGCGCGCAGGTCAGGGCGGTGCAGGCCGACATGTCGCGCGCCGACGAGGTCGCGCGCGTGCTGGCCGCGATCGCGCAGGACGGGCTGCCGCTGCGCGGCGTGATCCACTCGGCCGGCGTGCTGGAAGACGGCGCGCTGCTGCAGCAGGACTGGGTGCGTTTCGTGCGGCCGCTGGGGCCCAAGCTCGACGGCAGCTGGGCGCTGCACGTGCTGACGCAGGACCAGCCGCTCGACTTCTTCGTGCTGTATTCGTCGATGGCCTCGGTGCTCGGCTCGTCCGGCCAGGCCAACCATGCGGCGGCGAATGCCTTCATGGACGCGCTGGCCGCGCACCGGCGTGCGCTGGGCCTGCCGGCGCTCAGCATCGGCTGGGGCGCGTGGAGCGAGATCGGTGCCGCCGCCGATCGCCAGGTCGACCAGCGCGTTGCCGCGCGCGGCATCGACGTCATCACGCCGCAGCACGGGCTGGAGCTGCTGGAGGTGCTGATGCGCGCCGAGCCGGCGCACGTCGGCGTGTTCCCGGTGCGCTGGGAGCGCTTCCTCGCGAGCGGCGATGCGCACGGGCCGTTCGTCGAGCGGCTGCGCGGCGTGGTGCGCGGTGCAGCCGGCAAGGCGGCGGGCCCGAAGCCCGCGGCCGTCGCCGGCGGCGCCTCGCTGATCGACGAGCTGAGGCAGGCCACGCCGCAGCGCCGCCGCGAGCGCCTGCTGGGCTTCGTCGCCGAGCACGTCGCGCGCGTCGTCGATGCGCCGAGCGCGCAGGCGATCGACCCGCGCCAGCCGCTGAACGAGCTGGGGCTGGATTCGCTGATGGCCGTCGAGCTGCGCAACCGGCTCGGCACCGGCCTCGGCCTGGCCCGCAGCCTGCCGGCGACGCTGGTGTTCGACCACCCGACGCTGGAGGCGCTGGCCGCCTACCTGGAGGCACTGGCGGTGCCGGCCGCGCCGCCCGCACCGGTGGCCAAGCCGGTGGATGCCGTCGGTGCCCTCGACGACCTGAGCGACGAGCAGGTCGAAGCGCTGTTCGCGAAGAAACTGAAAAGGCCTTGAGATGTCCGACTTCCTGGAACGCATCAGCCATTTCTCGCCCAAGCGCCTCGCGCTGCTGGCCGACGAGCTGCAGCAGCGCGTGCTCGTGCTGGAGCAGGCGGCGCACCAGCCGATCGCGATCGTCGGCATCGGCTGCCGCTTCCCGGGTGGCGCGAACACGCCCGAGCAGTTCTGGGCGCTGGTGCGCGACGGCGTCGACGCGATCACCGAGGTGCCGGCCGACCGCTGGGCCATCGACGACTGGTACGACCCGGACCCCGACGTGCCGGGCCGGATGAACACCCGCTTCGGCGGCTTCCTCGGGCCGGTCGACGGCTTCGATCCGCACTTCTTCGGCGTCTCGCCGCGCGAGGCGCTGAGCATGGATCCGCAGCAGCGCCTGCTGCTGGAGGTGGCCTGGGAGGCGCTGGAACACGCCGGCATCAACCCCGAGCGCGTCGCAGGCAGCCGCACCGGCGTGTTCGTCGGCCTGTCGGCCGGCGACTACTGGCAACTGCTGCGCCAGGGCGGGGTCGACAGCTACGACGCGTACACCGCGTCCGGCATCGCGCACAGCATCGCCTCGGGCCGGCTGTCGTACGTGCTCGGCGCGCGCGGCCCCAGCCTGTCGATCGACACCGCATGCTCGTCGTCGGCCGTCGCGATCCACCAGGCGGTGCACAGCCTGCGCCGCGGCGAATGCGACCAGGCGCTGGCCGGCGGCGTCAACCTGGTGCTGACGCCGGAGATCACGGTGGCGCTGTCGCGCTCGCACATGATGGCGCCGGACGGCCGCTGCAAGGCCTTCGATGCGCGCGCCGACGGCTTCGTGCGCGGCGAGGGCTGCGGGCTGCTGGTGCTGAAGCGGCTGGCCGATGCGCAGGCCGATGGCGACACCGTGATCGCGCTGATCCGCGGTTCGGCGGCGAACCAGGACGGGCGCAGCAACGGCCTGACGGCGCCGAACGGCCCGTCGCAGGAGGCGGTGCTGCGCGATGCGCTGCAGGACGCGCGCGTGCTGCCGGCCGACGTCGGCTTCGTCGAGGCGCACGGCACCGGCACCTCGCTCGGCGACCCGATCGAGGTGCAGGCGCTGGGCAAGGTGCTGGGCGAAGGGCGCGTGGCGAGTGCGCCGCTGCTGGTCGGCTCGGTCAAGGCCAACGTCGGGCACCTGGAGGCCGCCGCCGGCGTCGCGGCGGTGATCAAGATGGCGATGGCGCTGCGGCATGGCCAGGTGCCGGGGCAGCTGCACGTGCAGGCGCCGAACCCGTTCATCCCGTGGGACGAGCTGCCGGTGCGCGTTCCGACGGCGCTCGTCGATTGGCCGGCGCAGCCGCAGCGCATCGGCGGCGTCAGCTCGTTCGGGTTCAGCGGGACGAACGTGCACATGGTGATGGCGCAGGCCCCGGCGGTGGAACCGGTGGCCCCGAAGGACCGGCCGGTGCAACTGCTGACCTGGACGGCGAAGAATGCCGGCGCGTTGCGCGAGCTGGCGCAACAGCACCTGCCGCTGCTGGCCGACGGTGCGCTGCTGGCCGACCTGGCCTTCAGTGCCAACACCGGCCGCGCCCGGCTCGCGCAGCGCTTCGCGCTGTGCGCCACGACGCCGGCCGAGGCGCGGCAGCGGCTGTCGGCCTGGCTGGCCGGCGAGGACGTGGCCGGCGTGTTCGCCGGCGCGGCCCCGGCGCGCGCGCCGAAGCTCGCCTTCCTGTTCACCGGCCAGGGCTCGCAATCCATCGGCATGGCGCGCGGCCTGTACGACAGCGAGCCGGTGTTCCGCGACGCGCTGGACCGCTGCGCCGCGCTGCTGCAGCTGCCGGTGCCGCTGCACGACATCCTGTTCGCCGACGGTGCGCCGATCGACGACACGCAGTACACGCAGCCGGCGCTGTTCTCGGTCGAGTACGCGCTGGCGACGCTATGGATGTCCTGGGGCGTGCGGCCGCAGGCGGTGATGGGCCACAGCGTCGGCGAGGTCGTCGCGGCCTGCATCGCCGGCGTCTTCAGCCTGGAAGATGCCCTGCGCCTGATCGCCGAGCGCGGCCGGCTGATGGGCGCGCTGCCGCGCAACGGCGCGATGCTGGCGGTGATGGCCGACGAAGCGCGCATTGCCGACATCCTGGCGCCGTGGCGCCGCGAGGTGTCGATCGCCGCGGTCAACGGCCCGGGCAACCTGGTGATCTCCGGCCTCGCGATGGCGGTCGACGCCATCAGCACGCAGCTGCAGCAGGCGGGCCTCGAGGTCACGCGGCTGAAAGTCTCGCATGCCTTCCACTCGCCGCTGATGCAGCCGATGCTGGATGCCTTCGGCCAGGTGCTGCAGACGCTGCAGTACAGCCCGCCGCGCATCGACCTGGTGTCCAACGTCACCGGCCGACCGATCGGCGCCGAGATCGCGAACCCGTCGTACTGGCGCGAGCACGTGATGGCCGCGGTGCTGTTCGCGCCGGCGATGCAGTCGCTGGCCGAGGCCGGCTGCGAGCTGTTCCTCGAGATCGGCCCGCACCCGACGCTGCTGGGCCTGGGCCGCGCCTGCCTGCCGGAGCGCGGCAGCTGGCTGCCGTCGCTGCGGCGCGGCCGGCTCGACACCGAGCAGATGCTGGAGAGCCTGGCCGCCCTGTTCGTGCAAGGGGTCGAGGTCGACTGGCACGGCATCGATGCCGGCCGCGGCCGGCGCCGCGTGCCGCTGCCGACCTACCCGTTCCAGCGCGAGCGCTACTGGCCGCAGTGGGCCGGTGCGTCCGCGCCGGCCCCGGTGGCCGACACCGGCCTTGCGCCGCGCGTGCAGAAGATGCTGCACGAGATCGCCTGGCGCGACGTGCAGCGTCCGGCGCTGCAGCCGCTCGCGCCGGCGCAGCTGGCCGAGCGCGTGCTGCCGCGTGTCGACGTGCTGGCCGAGCGCCACGGCCTGGCGGCGTATGCCGATTTCATGACCGGGCTGGACGCGCTGGCCTCGGCCTACGTGGTGCGTGCGCTGCGCGAGCTGGGCTGCAGCTTCGCACCCGGCAGCCGGGTCGACACGCGGGCACTGGGCACGCTGCCGGCGCATGCCCGGCTGCTGCAACGCATGCTGGCCATCCTGGCCCAGGATGGCCTGCTGGTGCGCGACGGCGAGGGCTTCGTGGTGCGCCGCACGCCCGACGCGGTCGATCCCGAGGCGCTGGCCGAGCAACTGCTGGCGCGCCACCCGAACTGCGACGCCGAGCTCGTGATCACGCGGCGCTGCGGTCGCGAACTGGCCGCCG
Source organism: Rhizobacter sp. P2_D12 (assembly GCF_056404395.1). Classification (NCBI taxonomy): domain Bacteria; kingdom Pseudomonadati; phylum Pseudomonadota; class Betaproteobacteria; order Burkholderiales; family Sphaerotilaceae; genus Rhizobacter; species Rhizobacter sp. P2_D12. The sequence goes on from NZ_JBFUEB010000143.1 coordinate 11,438, forward strand.
TGATGCGCGGCCGGGCCGACCCGCTGGCGCTGCTGTTCCCGGGCGGCTCGCTGGCCGACACCGAGCGGCTGTACCAGAACTCGCCGCCGGCCCAGACCTACAACGGCGTGATCGCCGAGACGGTGCAGGCGCTGGTGGCGGCCTGGCCGGCCGACCGGCCGCTGCGCGTGCTGGAGATCGGTGCCGGCACCGGCAGCACGACGGGCTACGTGCTGCCGCACCTGCCGGCGCAGGGCACGCCTGTCGAGTACACCTTCACCGACGTGTCGCCGCTGTTCCTGAACCGCGCGCGCGACAAGTTCGCCGCGCACGGCTTCATGCGCTATGCGCTGCTCGACATCGGCCGCGCGCCGGCCTCGCAGGGCTTCGCCGCCGGCGGCTACGACCTGGTGCTGGGCGCCAACGTGCTGCATGCGACGCCCGACCTCGACGTGACCCTCGCTCACGTGCGGCAACTGCTGGCCCCGGGCGGCGTGCTGGTGCTGCTGGAAGGCACGACGCCGCAGCGCTTCGGCGACCTGACGGTCGGCCTGCTGGACGGCTGGTGGGCCTACACCGACACGCAGCGGCGCAGCTATGCGCTGATGCCGCGCGAGGGCTGGACCACGCTGCTGTCACAGCACGGCCTGCAGGGCGCGACCGCACTGCCGGGCGCGACCACGCACCCGGTGCTGGCGCAACAGGCGGTGTTCGTCGCGCAGGCGCCGGCCGCCTCGGTCGAGCGCGAACCGGCGCGCTGGCTGGTCGTGCCCGACCGCGCCGGGCTGGCCGAGGCGCTGGTGGACGAAC
>NZ_JBFUEB010000144.1:0-12128 GCF_056404395.1 Rhizobacter sp. P2_D12
GCGATGGAGCGCCTGGCTGGCCGGCGGCGCCAGCGCCTTCGCGACCGCGCTGCTGGCCGTGGGCCTGCACCTGGCCCTCGCCCCCGACGACGGCCGGCGGCTGCAGGACGAGGCCGTCGCGAGCCATGTGCGGGCCTCGTTGTCGCAGCGCAGCATCGACGTCGCGTCGTCCGACCAGCACACCGTCAAGCCCTGGCTGTCGGCGCGGCTGGACTACTCGCCGCCGGTGCAGCACCCGCAGGCGGCCGGCGCGGTGCTGGTGGGCGGGCGCGTCGACGCGCTGGCCGGCCGGCCGGTCGCGGTGCTGGTCTACCGGCTGCGCCAGCACGAGGTCGACGTGTTCGTCTGGCCGGCCGGCGACCGCCCGCCGCCCGCCGTCGCCGCGGCGCAACGCGGCTTCAACCTGGCCGGCAGCACCGGCGACGGCATGGCCTGGCTCGCGGTCTCCGACGTGAACGCCGGCGAGCTGTCGCGCCTGGTGCGGGTGCTGGCCGGCACCGACGGCGCAGCGCGCTGAGCGCCCCACCGGCGAGGGATGCGATCGTCATCGAAAGCACCGACAATCGCGGGCGATGAAGCCGCCGTCCCCCCGTCCCCAGACCTCCAGCGCGCTGGCCACCGCCCGGCGCGCGTGGCGGCTGCTGTACAGCGATTCGCGCCGCTGCATCGCGCTGGCCGACCAGGCGCTGGCGCGCGCGCAGGCGAACGGCGACCTGGCCGCCGAGGGCCGGGCCCGGCTGGTGCGCGGGCTGCACCTGATCTGGTATTCGACGCCGCTGGAAGCCGCCGGCGAGCTGGCCGAGGCCGACCGCTGCTTCGACGCCGTGCAAGACCGGGCTGGCCACCTGCTGGCCGAGGTCGGCATCGCGCGCTGCCTGTGGCGCGAGGGCAAGTACCGCGAGTCGCTGGAACGCGTGCTGCCGCTGCGCGCCGAGGGGCTGGCGGTGCTGAAGCACGACGAGCTGGGCATGCTGCTGAACGTGATCGCCGGCTGCTATGCGTCGCTCGGCCAGTCGGAGCAGGCCTTCGCCTACATGTTCCAGGCGCTGCATGAATCGCGCCCGGCGCGCGGCAACGGCTTCGAGGTGGTGCTGTACTGCAACCTGGCGCACGAGCTGATCCAGCTGGGCGACCACCACCAGGCGCTCAGCTACGTCGAGGAAGGCATTGCACGCTACGCCAAGCTCGACAACCCGCGGCTGCTGAGCGTGCTGCTGATCAACCGGGTGATCTGCCTGACCAACCTCGAGCGCGCCGCCGAGGCGGTGGCCGACGTGCGCCGCCTGCTGGAGCTGCCCACCGACGCGAGCGGGCGCGGCAGCACCAACCCGAACTTCGAGACCATGGCGATCGCCGCGCTGCGTGCCGGCGAGACCGACCTGGGCGCTGCGCTCATCGAACGCGCGTCGCAGGACAAGACCGGCATCAAGGTGCCGGACGAGCGCATCACGCTGGTCGTTGCCACCGCCGAGGTGATGGCCGCGCGCGACCTGCTGCCGCAAGCCGCGGCGCTGCTCGCGCAGGCGCAGCCGGCGGTGCTGAACGCGGCGGCCGAAGGCCTGAGCCTGCGCGTGCGCTGCCTGTTCCACCAGGCGATGGCCGACATCCACGAGCGCCTGGGCCATGCCGGGCAGGCGCTGGCCTCGCTGCGCATCTGGCAGGCGCTGCACGTCGAGCGTTCGCAGCTGGCGTCGCGGGCGCGCTACCAGGCGGCCTCGCTGCAGACCGAGCTGCGCCGGCTGCAGCAGAACCTGGACGAGATCGATGCGCGGCGCCGCTCCACCGAGCGCGCGAAGGCCGAGCTGGAAGCGATCAACCAGCAGCTGTCGCAGAAGATCGACGAGGTCGAGGCGCTGCAGGCCGAGCTGCGCCAGCAGGCCACGCGCGACTTCCTGACCGGGCTCTTCAACCGCCGCCACCTGAACGACGTGCTGCCGCAGATGCTGGCGCTGGCGCGCCGCGAGCAGCAGCCGCTGGCGGCGGCCATCATCGACCTGGACCACTTCAAGACGGTGAACGACCGCCACGGCCACGTGGCCGGCGACAAGCTGCTGGCCGCGTTCGGCGCGCTGCTGCTGGCGCAGGGACGGCGCAGCGACACCGCGTTCCGCTTCGGCGGCGAGGAGTTCTGCCTGCTGATGCCGCGCACCGACGCCGAATCGGCGCAGCGCAAGGTCGAGGGGCTGCTGCGCGCGTGGCGCGAGGAGGTCTTCCACTTCGACACCGGCACGCTGCGCGGCAACACCTTCTCGGCCGGCGTGGCCGATTCGCTGGCCGACCCGGCGGCGATGGAAGAGCTGCTGAAGACCGCGGACGACCGGCTGCTCGAGGCCAAGCGCAGCGGGCGCAACCAGGTGCTGGCGGCAGACCTGCCTGCCGACACGGTCGAGGCCTGAACGCGCGGGCACCTCAGGCGTCCTCAGGCGCCTGACAGCACCCGCCGCACCAGCCGCATCAGCTCTTCCAGCGTGTTCTGCTTGCGCATCAGGCTGCGCACGCCGGCGGCCGCGGCCTCCTGCTGCAGGTCTTCCGAGATGTAGCCCGAGCTGATCACCACCGGCAGGTCGGCGCGGACCTCGCGCAGCGCGCGTGCGACGTCCAAGCCCGAGAACACCGGCATGTTGAAGTCGGTGATCACCAGGTCGAAGGCCAGCGGCTGGGCGGCGATCGCCGCCACCGCCTCGCGCCCGTCGCGGAACGAGCTGACGCGGTAGCCGCCTTGCTGCAGCAGCCGCTCCACCATCAGCACGATGACCTCGTCGTCGTCGACGTAGGCCACGTGCTGGCCGGCCCCTTGCAAGGCACCGGGGGCCGTGGCCGGCGGCGGGGGCTCCTGCAGCGGCGCCGGGTCGGTGACCGGGAAGTAGAGGTGCATCGTCGTGCCCTGCCCGGGCGCGCTGTCGACGCGGATCGCGCCATGGTGCGCCGCGACGATGCCGTGCACCACCGACAGCCCGAGGCCGGTGCCCTGGCCGGTCGGCTTGGTGGTGAAGAACGGCTCGAAGATGCGCGCCTGCGTGGCGGCGTCCATGCCGACGCCGTTGTCCCGCACCCACAGGTGGGCGTAGCGCCCGGCCGGCAGCGGGCCCGCCGACCGCGTGGCGGCTTCGTCCTCGTCGACCGCGAACGGCTCCAGCCCGACCTGGATGCGCCCCGGCCGGCCCTGCAGCGCATGCCAGGCGTTGGTGCACAGGTTCATCAGCACCTGCTGGACCTGCGTGCCGTCGGCATCGGCATGCAGGCCCTCGTGCGCCAGCACGGTCTCCAGCTCGACGGCGGCCGGCAGCGTCGAGCGCAGCAGGCGCACCGATTCCTCGACCAGCGGCTGCAGCGGCTGGTTCACCAGCGCCTGCGGCTGGCGGCGGCCGAAGGCCAGGATCTGCTGCACCAGGTCGCGTGCGCGCAGGCTCGCCTTGTGGATCTGCTCCAGGCTCTTCTGCGCCGGGTGGCCGGCGCCGGTGTCCTCGCGCGCCAGCGCGACGTTGCCGAGGATGGCGGCGAGGATGTTGTTGAAATCGTGCGCAATGCCGCCGGCCAGCGTGCCGATCGACTCCATGCGCTGCGACTCGCGCAGCTGCGCCTCGAGCGAGCGGCGCTCGCGGTCGCTGCGCCACAGGCGGCTCATCACCATCGCGAGCACCAGGTTCAGCAGCAGCCAGGCCACGCCGGTCAGCATCGCCAGGCGGCGCCAGGCTTCGAGGATGTCGTCGAGGCTGAGCGCCACGGTCAGGAAGAACGGATAGCCCTTGACGACGATGGTGCCCGAGATGCGGCGCACGCCGTCGGTGAAGGCGACGTACTCGTTGACCGATTCCTGCTGGCCCGACCTGACCGCCAGCAGGATCTGGTGGGTCGCCGGCATCGGCTTGTTGACCTCGGCATCGATCTGCGGCCAGCGCAGCACCAGTTCGCCCGCGTCGGTGCGGCGCAGGAACACCGCGCCGTTGCGGCCGATGTCGAGCTTGCGGAACTGCTGCTGGAAGAAGCTCAGGTCCAGCGGCGCCAGCGCGGCACCGTAGAAGCGGCCGCGCGCGTCGCGCAGCGGGCGCGTCATCACCATGGTCGGGCGGCGGCTGACGCGGCCGGTGACCACCTCGGAGAACAGCAGGTCGGCCTGCGGATCGCGGCGGTAGGTGAGGAAGAACGAACGGTCGGCGTAGTTGGCGGCGGGCGTCGTGCCCGACGACGACACGTAGCGCTGGTCGCCCTGGGCGTCGATGATGCGCAGCGCGATCAGCTCGTCGAAATCGCGCAGCATCGAATCGAGCTCGCCGTTCAGGCGCTGCGCATGCGCCAGCTCGCCGCGCGGCACCAGCGCCTCGACCGGCGTCACCTGGGTCAGCGCGCGCAGCACCGCATCGGTGCGGCGGAAGGTGGCGTCCATGCGCACTTCGAGCGTGCGGGCGTAGTTGAGCGCGGTGACCTGGGCACCCTGGATMGCGTCCTCGCGCGCGGTCCACAGCAGCCAGGCGATCAGCGCCGTGGCGCCCAGCGCCGCGCCGATCAGCAGCGCGACGAACTTGCCGCGCTGCGGCAAGGCGGCGTGCGCCGGGAGGGGTTGGGCCATGGCATGGCTTGTAGCCCGGCGGCGCGGACTGCGCAATCGGGGACGTCGGCAGCGTGGCGGACGCCGGGAGCCCTTCAAGCCCGACCGGTTTCATCCGATAAGCCGGGGACGGACGCTGGCAACGGCCATCGCGTACCGCCGGGTGCGACATTCCGCACACCAGGACACGACACGACCCCGTCCCGGAAGAGAGATCGAGCGTGATCAAGAAGATCGCCGTTGGGCAACTGAGGCTGGGCATGCACGTCCACGAGTTCTGCGGCTCGTGGATGGACCATCCGTTCTGGCGTTCGAAGTTCACGTTGAAGACACAGGCCGATTTCCAGCGCATCGCCTGCGGCGGCGTGAAGGAACTCTGGATCGACACCCGCAAGGGCCTGGACGTCGAGGGCCCCGCCAGCAACCACCCGCCGGCCGTCACGCCGGAAGCGGTGGCCGACGAGGTCGAACGCGAGCTGGAATTCGTCGCGTCGATGCCGATGGCGTTCGACGACTTCGACCGCGGCGACGCCGCGATGGCCAAGGCGGCGGCGCTGTACAGACGCTCGGTGCCGAAGATCGCGTCGATGTTCGGCGAGGCGCGCCTGGGCAAGGCGGTCGACGCCGGCCAGTGCGAGGAGCTGGTCGAGGAGATCTCCGAATCGGTGCTGCGCAACCCCGGCGCGCTGATCAGCGTCGCGCGGCTCAAGCGGGCCGACGAATACACCTACATGCACTCCGTCGCGGTGTGCGCGCTGATGGTGTCGCTGGGCCGCCAGCTCGGCCTGAAGGGCGAGCAGCTGAAGAAGGCCGGCCTGGCCGGCATGCTGCACGACCTGGGCAAGGCGGTGATGCCGCTGGAGGTGCTCAACAAGCCGGGCAAGCTGACCGATGCCGAGTTCGACGTGATGAAGAGCCACCCCGAGCGCGGCCACGAGATGCTGCTCGAAGGCGGCTCGGCCGGCGCGGTGGTGCTCGACGTCTGCCTGCACCACCACGAGAAGGTCGACGGCAGCGGCTACCCGCACCAGCTGGCCGGCGACCAGATCAGCCTGTTCGCGAAGATGGGCGCGGTCTGCGACGTCTACGACGCGATCACCTCGGTGCGGCCCTACAAGACCGGCTGGGACCCGGGCGAGGCGCTGCGCCGCATGGCCCAGTGGAAAGGCCATTTCGAGCCGCGCGTGTTCCAGGCCTTCGTCAAGACGGTGGGCATCTACCCGGTCGGCTCGCTGCTGCGGCTGCAGTCGGGCAAGCTGGCGGTGGTCACCGCGCAGAACGCGCAGAACCTGCTGCAGCCGAAGGTGAAGGCCTTCTTCAGCACCAAGTCGAACATGCGCATCGAGCCGATCGAGCTCGACCTCGGCAGCGTCTATTGCCAGGACAAGGTGGCCCGCTGCGAATCGCCGGACGACTGGAAGTTCAAGGACCTGGACATCCTCGCGGGCGTGCTGCGGCCGTGACGGCCCCGGGTCGACCCCGCCCGCTCAGGGCCGGTTGAAAAAATCCCACATCAACACATTGGCCGAGATCGCCTGCGACGGCGGTTCGGCCGCGCGCGCCTTCTGCCCGCCGGGCCACGAATGGCCCCCGGTCTCGGTGGTGCACAGTTCCAGCTTCGCACCCCCGGCGCATGACGGATACGCCTCGCAGCTCGCCCCCGGCCGCTGCAGCACGCGGGCCGGCGGGCCGGTGCAGGCATCCAGCCGCGCCCACTTGGCGACGGTGTCGGCCACGCCGGTGAACTCGCCCGTCGCGGCGCGCAGCCGCGTGTTGCTGCTGAAGCCGCCGGCGAACGGCACCATCGGGTCGTTGCGCGCATGGAGGTGCAGCACCGACACCGGCCGCGCCGGCCGGCACGTGCGCGTGTTGTCGGTGCCGGCGACCGGCGCGATGGCCTTGAAGACATCGGATGCGTCGCAGGCGAGGCGGTAGGCCATCATCGCGCCGTTCGACATGCCGGTCGCGAAGATGCGCTCGCGGTCGACCTTCAGCTGCTGCTGCAGGTTGGCGACCACCTGGCGGATGAAGCCGACGTCGTCGATCTCGCGGTCGCGCGCCGGCCCGCAGCAGCTGCCGGCATTCCAGGTGGCGAACGTGCCGCTGCGCAGCCGGCTGTAGCCGTTCGGGAACACCAGCAGCACGCCTTCGCGCTCGGACAGGGAGACCAGGCCGTAGTTCGCGTCGTCGGCCTGGTAATCCATGCTGCCGCCGCCGCCGTGCAGCGCGACCAGCAGCGGCGCGGGCCGGGACAGGTCCAGCCCGCGCGGCACGTGCACCCGGTAGCGGCGCTCGATGCCGTCATGCCGGATCGTGTAGCGGTAGTCGCCCGCCGCGTCGATGCGCGCCTGCGGGTCTGCCTGCTGTGCCAGGCACATGCTGTTGCAGACGAGAAGCCCCAGGGCCCCGAGGAGACCGGTCAACCGGCGCATAGTCTCACCTTCGCTGAAATTTCCGGACCCAGCTTACGGCCTCGCCGCCGGCGCCCGCCGCCGGGTTCGCGACGTTTCGTTTCATTCTCGTCATGGGAGAAGACCCGATGCTCAAGCTGATCCCCTTGCTCGGTGCCATCGCACTGGCCGCCTGCGCCACCAAGACCGAATCGGTGGCCGTGCCGGCCAGCCTGGCGCCCACCGGCGAACGCGCCGTGGAGCGCCTGGCCGCGCGCGGCGTGCAGATCTACGAATGCCGGGCCAAGTCCGGCGGCGGCACCGAATGGGTGTTCACCGCGCCCGAGGCCGACCTGTTCGATGCCGCCGGCGCACCGGCCGGCCGCCACTACGCCGGCCCGCGCTGGGAGGCGGCCGACGGCAGCCGCATCGTCGGCACCGTGAAGGCCCGCGCCGATGCGCCGCTGGCCGGCGCGATCCCGTGGTTGCTGCTGACGGCGCGTTCCGACGGCGCCCCGGGCCGCTTCTCGAAGATCACCAGCGTGCAGCGCGTCAACACCGCCGGCGGCGCGGCCCCCGCAGCCGGTTGCGATGCGGCGACGCTCGGCCGCACCGAACGCGTGCCCTACAGCGCCGACTACATCCTGCTGGCCCCCTGAACGAACGAGAGCCTGAACTCGGCCCCCGGCGACGCGTTGCGCGCCGCCAGCGTCCAGCCATGGGCCTGCGCGATCTCGCGGCAGATCGACAGGCCCAGCCCCGCGCCCTGGTGCGCCGCATCGTTGCCGCGCCAGAAGCGCTGGAACAGCAGCGGCAGTTCGCTCGCGGCGATGCCCGGCCCGTGGTCGCGCACGCTCAGGCCTTGCGCGTCGACCGCCAGCGTCACCACCGCGCCCGGCGGTGAATGCAGGATCGCGTTCTCGGCCAGGTTCTTCACCAGGATGAACAGCGCCCCGGCATCGGCCTGCAGCCGCACCGCCGCACCGGGCGGCTGCATCGCGAGCGCCACCTCGTGCCGGCCGGCCAGGCGCTCCAGCTGGACCGCGGCATCGGCCACCGCCTGCGTCACGTCGGTGGTCTCGAAGATGTAGTTCTGCGCCTCGCTGACCTCGGCCAGGTGCAGCAGCTGGTGCACCTGGCGCGCCATGAAATCCAGGTCCTTCAGCAGCAGGTCGCGGCGGCCGGCATCGCGCTCGTCGAGCTCGATCTCGGCGCGGATCAGCGCCAGCGGCGTCTTCAACTCGTGCGCCGCCGCGGCGAGGAACTCCTGCTGCACGCGGTAGCCCTTCTCGAGCCGCGCCAGCGCCTGGTTGAAGGCATCGATCAGCGGCGACAGCTCGCTCGGCAGGCGGGTACCGTCGAGCCGCGCCCGCAGGTTGTGCGGGCCGATGCCCGCCGCCGCGGCCGACGCGGCACGCAGCGGCCGCAGCAGCCGGCGCAGCATCAGCACCACCACGCCGCAGAAGACCAGCACCGCCAGCACCGCCGCGGCGATGCCGCCCTTCACGAAGATGCCGCCGCCGACGCGGCGCAACACGATCTCCAGCCGGTCGCTGCGCGCCACCTGGATCACGTCGCCGCGGCCGGCGCGCGGGATCGGCCGGTTCAGGATCTGCAGCGTGACCTCGGTCGTCGGCACGGTGGTGATGCCTTCCACCGCGCCCACCGRCTGCGCCGCGAGCACCTGGGCGGCCGAGCCGTCGCCGCGCGCCAGCAGGACCTGGCCTTGCGCATCCACCACGCGGTAGCCGAAGTCCTTGGGCAGGCCGTCGACCATCGCACGGTACTTCTCGTTCAGTTGCAACTCCACCGGCTGGCCCTGCGCGTCGTAGCGCAGGTGCGACTCGATGTAGCTGGCGGTTTCGTCCAGCCCGCGCCGCGTCACGTCGGGGGACTCCCACAGCATCAGCGCCGTCAGCCCCGCGATCGCCAGCAGCATCACGGCCAGCAGCGCGCCGATCGACACCAGCAGCAGCTGGGCCGCCAGGCTAGCCGGCAGCCGGATCGCGAAGCGCATAGCCATGTCCCCTCACGTTGACGATCTGCAGTGTCGAGCCGATCGCCGGCAGCTTCTTGCGCAGCCGGTGCAGCGCGACGTCGAGCGCGTTCGGCGTCACCGCTTCGTCCAGGCCCCAGGCGGCGCGCTCCATCGCCGTGCGCCGCACGGTCTGGCCGGCCGCGCGCACCAGGCTCAGCATGATCTGCAACTCGGCCGGCGGCAAGGTCACCGATTCGCCGGCGCAGTGCATGCAGCCGGCCTCGGGGCGCAGCTGCAGGTCGCCGAAGACCGGGGCCAGGCTTTGCAGCTCGGCCGGGCGGCGCATCAGCGCGCGCACGCGGGCCACCAGCTCTTCCATCGCGAAGGGCTTGGCCAGGTAGTCGTCGGCACCGGCTTCGAGGCCGGTGACGCGGTCGTGCAGCGCATCGCGCGCCGTCAGCATCAGGCAGGGCAGCCGGTGGCCGGCCGCGCGCAAGCGGCGCACCAGGTCCAGCCCGTCGCCGTCGGGCAGGCCGCGGTCGACGATCAGCGCGGCGTAGCCGGCCTCGGACAGCGCATGCCACGCCGGCTCGATGCGCTCGAAGCTGTCCACCTCGATGCCGGCGGCCGACAAGGCCTTGCCGACCAGGGCGGCCAGGCGGGCGTGGTCTTCGACCAGCACGACACGGTTCATCGGCGACGCGGCGGAGTTCAGAAGCGGTAAAGGTAACCCAGCCGGACGGCCGGCAGCGTGCGGCGGTCGACCAGCGGGCTGTCCTTGATGCCGGAGCCGAGGGCGGTGGCACTGACGTCGAGGAACACGCCCTGCTGCCGGTCGATGCCGTAGCTGGTGCGCAGGCCGACCTCGGCATTGGTCGTCGCCTTGCCCTCGTAGGCGGGACGGCCGGCGACGGCTTCGCCCGGCAGCACGCCGTAGTAGTAGTCGACGTACTTGGCATCGAGCCAGTGCGCGACGATGCGCGGCGAGAGCATCACGCGGCCGAAGCGGAAGTCGCGCTCGATGCCCAGGCGCACCTGGGTGCCCTTGCTGTACGACGAGGCATCGCCGGCCACCTCGGCCGACAGCTTGGCGATGTCGGTGTGCCAGGTGGCGGTGCCGCCCAGCCAGACGCTGGCCTTGCGATCGGCCATGCCGCTGAAGATGGCCGAGTCGTCGGACTCGTAGCCGTCGTTCAGCGCATAGCGGGCGCGCAGCGTGAACGACACCGGCCCGGCCTCGGGCAGCTTCAGGTCGACGCCGGTGCCCAGCACCTTGACCCAGCTGTTCTCGAAGCTGATCAGCGGCAGCACGCGGGTCTTGTCGTCGTCGCCGACATAGGGTTGGCGCTGCCATCCGACGGCCAGGCCGAGGCCCCAACCGGAGGGGGGCGGCGCGGCGTCCTGGGCATGGATCAAAGGAGCGGTCGCAGACATGGCAACGAACAGCAGCACACGAGACTGGAAGCTTGGAAGCATGGTGGAACTCATCAGTGAAGATGGCCGATCGTCCAGTGAAAGGGCTTACCAGCGACTTACCGGACATGCCTGGAAAGACATGCCGCCCGATCGGTTGCTTCTCGTCACATTGAAAGTGCCTGAGCGCCGGTCAGCCGCGCACACCGTCGATCGAACGTCATGAGAGGTCCATGCGCCGCGGCGTGGGCCATCGAGATGTGCAGGCCATCTGCGAAGTCGGCCTTGAGGCTGATGACCATGTCGAGAGCAGCCTCGACCTCGCGCTCATGCTCGATCACGAGCGAAGCGTTGTTCAGCAGCGCAGTGAGCGCCGCAACCAGGGGCGCACGGCGAATCTGGAAGACCGAACGCAACACCCACTCGATCTCGAGCACGACGGTGATCGAGATGAAGAACGTCTCACCGCTCTGCTGCGCGTCCTGAAGCAGCCGGTCAACGGCGCTCGCCTGCCGCGGCTCGTCTCGGGTGAGGATGCGCACGAGCACATTGGTGTCCAGCGCCCGCACTCCCGCCCCTCATTTCCTCTTCGCCGGCTTGCCGCTGCTTGCGGGCAGCAGCTTTCCCGCTTTGCTCGACACCATCTCCCCGGTGCGCTGGTCGCGCGTCAGGACGCCGCGCAAGTCTCTCAAGTCGCCGGACTTCTGGCGCAGGATGACGCGGCCGTCAGGCAAAGGCGTAAAACTGATGTCGGCCCCAGGCTTGATGCCGGCAGCTCTGCGGACGTCGGCCGGAATGGTGACCTGATTCCTGGATGAAACCGTCGACCAGTGGCCGGATGGCTTCGGCTTCGCGGTTGTCTTGTTCATGGGGCAAGTGTAGGGGCCCGCAACCGTTCGGATGCGTGTCCAAATGACCTCTGAAACTTCGAGCTCGCGCTGGCATCCGCAGCGTTCAATCGAATGCGATCACCGCGTCGCCAGGCCCTGCCTGGCAGCCGGCGCCCAGCGGTGCCCAACCCCGGTGCACGACGATGTGCTTGTCGTCGTGGCACAGCTCCACGCGTTCGGCCTGGGGCACGTGCTGGTGCACGAAGGCCTCGATGGTGGACGGCAGGCTGATGCGCAGCTGCATCGCGTAGAGATCGTCGCGCGGGTGGTCGGACACGTGGATCAGCGGCACGAACTGCGCCGCGAACATCAGCGCATGCGAGTCGATGGCGACCGGCGCCGGCGCGTAACCCTGCGCCTGCAGCCAGCGCTGCGCCTCGTCGCGCGCCGGGCGCGACGCATCGAGCCGGCCCCAGGCGGCGGCGAGCAGCTCCATCACCCACTGGTTGCAGTTCTGGTAGCGCGTGCTGAAGACGTAGGCGTTCGCGCTGTAGTCGGCAGCCAGCAGGTCGAGCGCGAGCCGCGGGTCGAGCGAGGTGCGCGCCAGCGCCGCGCCCTCGGACTCGGGCAGCAGCACGATCGACGCGTGGTCGAGCACCGGGTCGTCGGAGCCGAGCAGGAAGCCCGCCATGCCCTGGTCGAACAGCCGCGAACGCGACTCGTCGCAGGCGTAGTAGAGCTGGCGCACCGACCACGGCCCGTTCGGGCTCGCCTTCAGGCTGATGCCGGCATGCGAGTAGCGGATGCCGAAGCGGCTCAGGTCCATGCCGGCGCGGGAGATCAGCGCCACGCTGCGGCCGGATCGCTCGAGCTCCTGCTTGACGACGGCGGCGAAACGCAGCACCCGGTCCTGCCGGGCGGCTTCGAGGCCGGCGGGCCGGTCGCAGAAGCGGCCGGCCGCGGAACTGGCC
>NZ_JBFUEB010000145.1:0-12075 GCF_056404395.1 Rhizobacter sp. P2_D12
ACCTGGTGCTGCGCTGCGAGCGCCTGCCGGGCCCCGGCGAGACGGTGCAGGGGCGTGATTTCCAGGTGCTGGCGGGCGGCAAGGGCGCCAACCAGGCGGTGGCCGCGGCGCGGCTGGGCGGCGCGGTCAGCTTCATCGGTTGCGTCGGGGCCGATGGGCATGGACAAGAAGCGCGCCGGCGGCTGGCGGCCGAAGGGCTGGATGTGACGCACCTCGACGAGGTGGCGCAGCCGACCGGCGTCGCGATGATCCTGGTCGACGCGGCGGGACAGAACAGCATCGCGCTGGCGGCCGGGGCGAATGCGGTGCTGGACGTCGCGCGTGTCGATGCGGCGGCGGCGCTGATCCGCGGCGCGGCGCTGCTGGTGTGCCAGCTCGAATCGCCGCTGGCGGCGGTGGCGCATGCCATCGGGCTGGCACATGCGGCCGGCGTGCCGGTGCTGCTGAACCCGGCGCCGGCGCAGCGGCTGCCGGCCGCGCTGCTGGCGCAGGTCGACGTGCTGGTGCCGAACGAGAGCGAGGCGGCCTTGCTGCTGGGCGAGGCCGTGCCACCGGCGCAGGCGGCCGAGCGGCTGCGGGCGCTGGGGCCGCGCACGGTGCTGGTGACGCTGGGCGCGGATGGCGTGCAGTGTGCCGACGGCCGCGACAACCATCACCTTCCGGCGCAGAAGGCGAAGGCGGTCGACACGACGGGTGCAGGCGACACCTTCATCGGTGCCTTTGCCGCGGCGCGCTGCGCGGGCATCGCGTTGCACGCGGCGATCGCGCATGCGCAGCGTGCGGCGGCCTTCAGCGTGGCGCGGCACGGCACGCTGGACGCGATGCCGTTCGCACGCGACCTGCCGGCGCCATGAAGAAGACACCATTGCTGCATGCCGAGCTGTCGCAGCTGGTCGCGAGCCTGGGCCATGGCGACCTGGTGGTGATCGCCGATGCCGGGCTGCCGGTGCCGCCGGGCACGCGCTGCATCGACCTGGCGCTGACGCGGGGTGTGCCGTCGTTCATGCAGGTGCTGGACACGCTGCTGGCCGAGATGCAGGTGGAGCGGGTGGCACTGGCCAACGAGGCGTCGTCGCACAGCCCGGAGTTCGTCGCGGACATGCATGGCCGCCTGGAAGGCGTGCCGCTCGAGCGCCTGCCGCATGCCGACCTGAAGCAGCGCAGCGCCGCGGCGCGCGCGATCGTGCGCAGCGGCGAGTTCACGCCCTACGCCAACTTGTTGCTGTACGCAGGCGTCGTGTTCTGAGCAGGCCAAGGCGGCGAAGAAACCGTTCGCCCTGAGCCTGTCGAAGGGTCGGGCTGGCGCAACACCCCGTTCGGACTGAGCTTGTCGAAGGGTCGGGCTGCGCAACACTCCGTTCGGACTGAGCCTGTCGAAGGCCTGGTGGCGGCGCGCGAGGGGCCCCGGCACGCGACCCATCCTCCACGGAGAGGACGCGAAAACCCTCATGGTTCGCATGACCGCATCCCGCAGAATTCTTCACGGATCTGATGGGAGCGAACAACACGATGACGGCAGCGTACTGGGCTCACGTGCGCTTGGCCGAGGCCGGACAAGGCGGAGAAACCCGTTCGCCCTGAGCCTGTCGAAGGGCTGCTCGCGCGGAACCAGGGCTTCGACAAGCTCAGCCCGAACGGGGTGTTGCGCCAGTGCGAACGGGGTGTTGCGCCAGCCCGATCCGGGTGTTGCGCCCGCCCGATCCTTCGACAGGCTCAGGGCGAGCGGGGTTGTTTGCGTCCGTCGGGTTCGCTTGCGTGCCGGGGATGCTCATGGGGAACGGTGGGGTGTGCCGTCCGGACGGCTCGCCGGTGCGACGCTGCTTTCCGGAGCTGCGCTCGCGCTACAGTCGCGGCCCATGGACCTCGCCATCGAACTTGGAAGCCTGCGCCAGCCGCTGCTGCGCTTCGCCCAACTGCAGCTGCGCCACGACAGCCTGGCCGAGGACGTGGTGTCGGAGACGTTGCTGGCGATCCTCGAAACGCCGGAGCGCTTCGAGGGCCGCAGCTCGCTGAAGACCTATGCCACCGGCATCCTGAAATTCAAGATCATCGACGTGCTGCGCCGCCGCGGGCGCGAGATCCACGTCGAGCCGCTGGCCGAGCAGAGCGTCGACGATGCGCTCGATGCGCTGTTCCTGGCCGACGGGCACTGGCGCGACGCGCCGCAGCCGTGGCAGCACCCGGAGCGGGCGCTGGAGCAGAGCCAGTTCTTCGACGTGCTGCAGCTGTGCATCGACAATCTGCCGCCCCGGCTGGCGCGCATCTTCATGATGCGCGAATGGCTGGAGCAGGAGATCGACACCATCTGCGGCGAGCTGCAGGTCACCAGCAACAACTGCAGCGTGATGCTGTACCGCGCACGCATGCAGCTGCGCGAGTGCCTGCAGCAGCGCTGGTTCGAGGGGGCGGCATGAGCGAAGCTGACGACATCGATTGCCGGGCGGCGTCGCATCTGTTGAGCGCGCTGCAGGACGGGCCGCTGCCGCCGGACGACGACAGAAAGCTGGCCAGCCACCTGCTGGTGTGCCGCATGTGCCGCAACGTGCAGGGGCAGCTGGCGGTGCTGCGGCAAAGCGTGCGCGACCTCGGTCGCGAGGACTGACGATCTAGCGCAGCGTGTCCAGAGGCACCGCGTCGGCCATCGCGCGGTGGCCGCGGTCGCCCGGGTGCAGGTGGTCGCCGGAGTCGAACACCGCCTGCATCCGCTGCGGCTGCGCCGGGTCGCGCAGCAGCGCATCGAAGTCGAGCACCGCATCGAACTCGCCGCTGCTGCGGATCCACGCGTTGACCTGCTGGCGCAAGCGCTCCTTGTGCGGTTGGAAATAGTCGGCCAGCGGCGTGCCGGCCAGCGCGCCCTCGAATGGCGTCAATGTTGCGCCGACCAGCCGCACGCCACGCAGGTGCGCCCGCGCGATCAGCTGGCGGTAGCCGGCGATCAGCGCGGCCGCATCGGGCGGCGCGCGCTGCGGATCGAAGGCCGTGCCCGGCCAGCTGATGTCGTTGATGCCGATCAGCACGATCGCGCTGCGCAGCTGCGGCTGCGCCAGCACGTCGCGGTCGAAGCGGGCGAGGGCGCTGCGGCCCATGCCGTCCGACAGCAACCGGCCGCCCGAGATGCCGGCGTTCAGCACCGCGATGCCTCGCGGTGCCAGCCGCGCCGCCAGGAAGTCGGGCCAACGGGTGTCGGCGTCCAGCGTCGCGCCGTTGCCGTCGGTGATCGAATCGCCGATCACGACCACGCTGCCGCGCGGCGCATCGGCCTCGACGGCGATGGCGCTCAGGAACATCCGCGCGCTCAGCCCTTCGGTGGCCGGCAGGCGCTCGGCCGCCACCTGGTTGCCGGGTGCCAGGAAGGCCGCCTGCCGCCCATCCCAGTGGAAGGTGCGCGTCGGCGTCGGCTGCGGCAGGTACAGGCTCACCGCCAGTTGCCCGAGCGGCGCGACCGCCAGGTCGACCGGGTCGCTGAGCACAGGCGTGCCCGGCGGCACGACGACGTCCGGCCGGCCGTTGAACGTGATCGCACGGCCGCGGCCCGGCGTGGCGGCCGGCGCGACCTGCGCCGCGCCGATGACCAGCGGCTGCGTGCCGTACTCGTTCGACAGCTGGATGCGCACGCGGCGCCCGCCCAGGCTCAGCCGCACGACCTGGCGCACGGTCTGGTTGTCCAGCAGCGCCGGTATGTTGGTCGGCAACGCGAACTCCTCGCCCCAGCTCGCCTGCGGGCTCGCGGTCCAGCTGTTGAGCCAGCTGCCGGCCTGCACCGGCAGCGCCGCGGCGGTCGAGAAGGCGAACACGGTCGCGGCCAGGCCGCGCCGCAGGGCGCTGTGCGTCGTCATGGCGGTTCTCCGGTCAGGCGTTGGCAGCGGCGAGTCGGGCGGGCTGGCGGTCGAGCCCGATTGCCAGTGCGGCAAGGCCCAGGCCGGCGAGCGGCAGCAGGGCCGCCACCCACGCCAGCGAGCCGAGGCCGGGCCCGTCGGCGATCACCACGCCACCCAGCCATGCGCCCAGCGCGTTGCCCAGGTTGAAGGCCGCGATGTTGAAACTCGAGGCCAGGCTCTGCCCGGCACCCTGCGCCTTGCTCAGCACCCACATCTGCAGCGGCGCGACGGTCGCGAACGAGGCCGCGCCCAGCAGGCCGACGAACAGCACCGCGGCCACCCGGCTGTGCAGCGCCCAGCCCGTCAGCGCGAGCACGACCGCCAGCACGGCCAGCGAGCCCAGCACGGTGCGCGCCAGGTGCCGGTCGGCCAGCTTGCCGCCGGCCAGGTTGCCGGCCACCAAGCCCGCACCGAACACCAGCAGGATCGGCGACACCGCCGCGGCGCCGAAGCCCGAGATCTGCGTCAGCAAGGGCGCGATGTAGGTGAACAGCGCGAACAGCCCGGCAAAGCCGAGCACCGTGGTCGCGAAGCCCAGGAGCACCGGGCGGCGCAGCAGCGCATCCAGGTCGGCGCGCAGCGAGCTCGGCGCCTGTTGCCCGGCCTGCGAGGGCACGAACAGCGCCAGCACCGCGAACGCCAGCACGCCAACCGCGCTGACGGCCCAGAAGGTCGCGCGCCAGCCGAAGTGCTGGCCCAGCCAGGTGCCGAAGGGCACGCCCAGGATGTTGGCGACGGTCAGCCCGGTGAACATGATCGCGATCGCCGATGCGCGCTGCTGCGGCGGCACCAGGCCGGTCGCCACCACCGAGCCGACGCCGAAGAAGGTGCCGTGCGCCAGCGCCGTCAGCACCCGCGCGGCCATCAGCAGCTCATAGGTCGGAGCCAGCGCACAGGCCAGGTTGCCGAGCGTGAAGATCGCCATCAGCGCCAGCAGCAGCGTCTTGCGCGGCCAGCGCTGCGTCAGCGCCGTCAGCAGCGG
The DNA here is from genome assembly GCF_056404395.1 of Rhizobacter sp. P2_D12. Classification (NCBI taxonomy): domain Bacteria; kingdom Pseudomonadati; phylum Pseudomonadota; class Betaproteobacteria; order Burkholderiales; family Sphaerotilaceae; genus Rhizobacter; species Rhizobacter sp. P2_D12. The sequence goes on from NZ_JBFUEB010000145.1 coordinate 4,861, forward strand.
CGCGCCGACGACGACGCCCAGCGCATAGCCGGAGATCAGCAGCCCGCTGGTCGACACCGAGACGCCCAGGTCGGTGCCCACGTCGAGCAGCAATCCCATGATCACGAACTCGGTCACGCCGATGCCGAAGGCCCCGACGGTCAGCGCATACAGCGCCAGTTTGGTGTTCTTCATGCTTGTGAATTCAGTTGCTTCCGAGGAACGAATGGTGAGTTCAAACGCCGGTTGGTACTAGACTGGCGGGCGGAAAAACACTTGTGAACCCGGGTCAACAAAGAGGAACGGCATGGCACGCCTGGATTTGAACCGCTCCGGCGAGATGGAGGTGTTCGTGCGGGTCATCGAGCTGGGCGGGTTCTCCGCGGCGGCGCGGGCCTTCCAGATGACGCCGTCGGCCGTCAGCAAGCTGGTCGGGCGGCTGGAGTCGCGGCTCGGCGTGCGGCTGGTCAACCGCTCGACGCGGCAGGTGCAGCTGACGTCCGAGGGCTGCGTGTTCTACGAGCGCGCGCTGCGCGTGCTGGCCGACCTGGACGAGGCCGAGCGCTGCGCGGCCACGCACGACGTGCCGCGCGGGCGGGTCAGCCTGAACGTCAACGTGCCGTTCGGCGAGCATTTCCTGCTGCCGCTGGTGCCGCAGTTCCTCGCGCTGCACCCCGAGGTCACGCTGGACATCGTGCTGACCGACGAGGTGATCGACCTGCTGGAGCGGCGCACCGACGTCGCGGTGCGCGCCGGCCCGCTGAAGAGCTCGCGGCTGCTGGCGCGCAAGCTGGGCGAGACGCGCAAGCTGATCGTCGGCTCGCCCGACTACCTGGCGCGGCGCGGCACGCCGCGCACGCCGGACGAACTGGCCTCGCACAACCGCCTCGGCTTCAACTATGCGCGGGCGACCGAGGGCTGGCCGCTGAAGCAGGACGGGCAGCTGAGCCATGTCGCCAACAACGGCAACGCGCAGGTGAGCGACGGCGAGTCGCTGCGGCGGCTGGCGGTGGCGGGGCTGGGGCTGGCGCGGCTCGCGGCCTTCCAGGTGAAGGACGACCTCGCGGCCGGGCGCCTGCAGGCGGTGCTGGAAGACTTCAACCCCGGCGACGTCGAGGAGGTGCACGCGGTGTTCCTCGGCCAGGGCGGGCCGCTGCCGACGCGGGTGCGGGCCTTGCTGGATTTCCTGGTGGAAAACGTGCAGATCTCGTAGCCCGGATGCCAATCCGGGAAGTGTCGGACGAACCCCGGATTGGCATCCGGGCTACGTGGTCGCCATCCGCCAGGTGTTTCGGCCGGCCGTCTTGGCCGCATACAGCGCGGCATCGGCCTGCGCCAGCAGCAGCGCGGGCGTGCGCGCATCGCCGTCGTAGAGCGTGATGCCCAGGCTGGTGGACACGTGGTGCGTGCAGCCGCCCAGCCGCATCGGCACCTGCACCGCATCGAGGATCTTCTGCGCGACCGACTCGGCCTCGGCGGGGGCGCTCAAGGCCTCCAGGATCACGACGAACTCGTCGCCGGCCAGGCGGGCCACCGTGTCGGTCTCGCGCACCGCGCCGCACAGGCGTTGCGCGAAGCCTTTCAGCACCTCGTCGCCCGCGGCGTGCCCGAGGCTGTCGTTGATGCACTTGAAGTTGTCGACGTCGAGGAAGAGCAGGGCCATCGTCCGGTCGAGGCGGCGGCAGCGCGCCATCGCGGCCTGCAGCTGGTCTTCGAGCTCGCGGCGGTTCGGCAGCCCGGTCAGCGGGTCGACGCGCGACAGCTGGTCCAGCCGCCGCTCCACCTGCTTCATCGGCGTCACGTCGCTGCACAGCGCATAGACGCCGGCCACCGTGCCGTCGGCCGCCACGTCGGGCAGGTAGGTGATGTGCAGTTCGCGCGCCACGTGGTCCTGCGCCGCCTCCTGCGGCAGCGTCGACTCGAAGGACACTGTCTCGCCGGCCATCGCCCGCAGCACGTACGGCCGCCGTTCGCGCATGGCCTCGTCTCCCAGCACCTCGGCCAGCAGCCGGCCGGTGACCTGCGCCGGCGAGACGCCCAGCCAGCGCTGCACCGTCGCGTTGACGAACTGCAGCCGCCACTCGGCATCGATGTACGAGATCAGCACCGGCAGGTTGTCGGCGATGTCGCGCAGCCGCTTCTCGCTCGAGGCCAGCGCCAGCTCGGCCTGGCGGCGCTCGGTGACGTCGAACGCGATCGAGCAGAWGCCCTGCACGCTGCCGTCGGCGGCCAGGTCGGGCGTGAAATCCTGCTGGTAGTGGCGCAGCACGCCGTCGACCTGCAGCGCATGCTCGTGCCGCACGTGCTCGCCCGCCAGCGCGCGCTCGATGAAGGGCTGCACCCTGGCGTGGGCGGCCGCGCCGCGCACCTCCAGCACGGTCTTGCCGACCAGCGACTCGGGCGTGCAGCCGTAGACCCGGCCGCAATAGCGGTTGGCGAACAGCACGCGCTGCTGGCGGTCGAACTGCGAGATGCGCGCCGGCATGTTGTCGGCGATCGCGCGCAGGCGCTGCTCCGAGCAGCGCCGAAGCTCGGCCTCGGTCTCGAAACGGCCGGCGCGCCACATCAGCAGCGTCTGTACGGCCACCACCGCGCCGAGCAGCACCGCGAGCGCGGCCAGCGGCACCATCTGCACGCAGGCGAGCAGCGTGCCGATGGCGGCCAGTGTGGCAAGGACGAGGGCCTGGATGGGAATCTTCACGGTCGCGGGGGCTGTACGCCTGTGTGACATCGGCAGATGGGCCGCCACCTTGAGCCGGGCCTGCACCGATTGGGCCCGCCACGCCGCCGGCAGCTGCGCTGCATCCGGCAGCAGGCCGTGGCGCTTCACGACCGACGTGCGCGATGCGGTCTACGGCGCCCCGGCTACACTCGGTGCATGAGCCTTCGCCCCCGCGTCCCGACCCCCGGCCCTGTGCCGGACCGGGCCGCCCGCGCGCTCAAACAATCCAAACAGCAGCTCGTCTGACCGGAGCGGCTGTGCCGTTCGCAGACGAGCGACGGCACGGCTTCCCACCCGGCACTCATTCGCCTCGACGGTTCTTCATCGGTCTCGCCATCGAGGGATGAGTTCATGCAGGCGTTTTCTGGCATCTGGGTTCCGGTGATCACACCGTTCGCGGCCGACGGGGCCGTCGACCACGTGCGTCTCGGCGCGCTGGTCGGCGAGCTGGCACAGGCCGGCATCCACGGCTTCGTCGCGTGCGGCACCACCGGCGAGGCAGCGATGCTCGGCGACGACGAACAAGCCGCCGTGCTGCAGACGATCCTGGCAGCCGCCGGCGGCCGGCCGGTGCTGATGGGCGTCAGCGGCATCGCGCCGCGCGAGGTTGCCGCGCAGTGCCGGCGCTTCGGCGAACAGCCGGTGGCAGGCTTCCTGGTGCCGGCGCCGAACTACGTGCGGCCGTCGCAGGCCGGCATCGTCGATTTCTTCCGCGAGGTGGCTTCGGCCGCGGCGCCGCATGCCGTCGTGGTCTACGACATCCCCTACCGCACCGGCGTCGAGATCAGCCTCGAGACCCTGCGCACGCTGGCCACGATTCCCGGCGTGCGCGGCCTCAAGGACTGCGGCGGCGACGCGCGCAAGACGCAGGCGCTGATCGCCGACGGCCGGCTCGCGGTGCTGGCCGGCGAAGACCACCACATCTTCACGACGCTGTGCCAGGGCGGGCAGGGGGCGATCGCCGCCAGCGCGCACCTGCACCCGCAGCATTTCGCCGCGATGTTCGACGCGCTGCAGGCGGGCGACCTCGCCAGGGCACGGCAGCTGCACCACGCACTCGCGCCGCTGGTCGCGAGCCTGTTCGCCGAGCCCAACCCTGCGCCCTTGAAGGCGCGGCTGGCCGAACTGGGCCGCATCGGCCCGGGCCTGCGCGCGCCGATGCGGCCGGCCGGCGCGGACACCGTGCAGGCCGTGCGCGAGGCGTGGCTGCGCAGCGCCTGAACCGTTAGCATTTGCCGATGGCAGATGCTCCCCTGAGGTTCCTCGAWGGCGGTGGTGAGATGGGCGCGCGCATGCGCGCCTTCGACTGGGGCCGCACGCCGCTCGGCGCGCCGGCCGACTGGCCGCAGAGCCTGAAGACCATCGTGCGCGTGATGCTCGATTCGCGCTTCGCGATGTGGATGGCCTGGGGCAGCGAGGGCACCTTCTTCTGCAACGACGCCTACCTGCCCACCGTCGGCCTGAAGCGCGACTGGGTGCTCGGCGCGCGCGCCGACGTGGTGTGGGCCGAGATCTGGCACGACATCGGCCCGCGCATCGGCCAAGTGCTGAGCACCGGCACCGCCACCTGGGACGAGGGGCTGCAGCTGTTCCTGGAGCGCAGCGGCTATCCCGAGGAGACCTTCCACACCTTCTCGTACAGCCCGGTCTACGACGACGAGGACCGCGTGGCCGGCATGCTGTGCGTGGTGGTCGAGGACACCGAGCGCGCGATCGGCGAGCGCCGGTTGCGCCTGCTGCGCGAGCTGGCGGCGCTGTCGTTGCGCGAGCTGCCGTCGCTGGACGCCGCGGCGGGGCAACTGGTCGCGACGCTCGGCAACGGCCCGCAGGACCTGCCGTTCGCCGCGCTCTACCTCGCTCAGGGCCAGGACGAGCTGGTGCGCGTCACGCAGACGGCCAACGTGCCGCCCGATGCGCTGCCGCTGCGGCTGGCCCACGATGCGACGCTGCCGCTGCCGGTCGGGCAGGCCGAGAGCACCGGCCAGCCGCAGCTGGCCGAGAACATCGCGCAGCACTTCGGCCCGATCCGCGGCGCCTGGAGCGAGCCGGTGCAGCTGGCCTGCGTGCTGCCGCTGGCGGTGGCCGGCCAGACACCGAACGTCGGCGTGCTGGTGGTCGGCATCAGCCCGCGGCGCCGGCTCGACGACGCCTACCGCAGCTTCCTGTCGCTGGTGGCCTCGCAGGTGGCGTCGCGGCTGGGCGAGACGCGCGCGCGCATGGAAGAGCGCCAGAAGGCCGAGGCGCTGGCCGAGCTCGACCGCGCGAAGAACGTGTTCTTCAGCAACGTCAGCCACGAGCTGCGCACGCCGCTGACGCTGATGCTCGGGCCGCTGCAGGATGCGCTGCGCCACCCGGCGCTGCCGGACGCGCTGCAGGAATCGATGCGCCTGGCGCTGCGCAATGGCGAGCGGCTGCGCAAGCTGGTCAACTCGCTGCTCGAGTTCTCGCGCATCGAGGCCGGCCGTGTCGAGGCCAGCTTCCAGCCCACCGACCTGGCGGCGCTGACGCGCGATTTCGCGTCGGCCTTCCGCTCGGCGATCGAATACGCCGGGCTGCGCTTCACGGTCGACTGCGCGCCGCTGGCGAGCCCGGTGTACGTCGACGTCGACATGTGGGAGAAGGTGGTCCTGAACCTGCTGTCGAACGCGTTCAAGTTCACCTTCGACGGCGAGATCGCGGTGTCGCTGCAGATCCGCGGCGGCGACGCGGTGCTGAGCGTGCGCGACACCGGCATCGGCATGGATGCGCAGGCGCTGGCCCACGTGTTCGACCGCTTCCACCGCGTGGCCGGCGCGCGCTCGCGCTCGCACGAAGGCACCGGCATCGGCCTGGCGCTGGTGAAGGAGCTGGTGAAGCTGCACGGCGGCAACGTCACGGTGCGCAGCGAACCGGGGCGCGGCAGCAGTTTCGAGGTGGTGGTTCCGCTGGGAGCCGCGCACCTGCCGGCGCACCGCGTCGGCGCGCCGGCGCCGGGCGCCGTCGCCGCGGTGGCGCTGGACGCCTTCATCGACGACGGCCTGCGCGTCGAGCCTGCGCCACCGCCGCCGCTGCACCCGGTGGAGACGGGCGGTGCGCCCGCCGCGACGATCCTGGTGGTCGACGACAACGCCGACATGCGCGGCTACGTCGGCAACGTGCTGGGCGCGCGCTGGCGCGTGCAAACGGCGGGTGACGGGCTGCAGGCCCTGGAGGCCATCGCGCGCCAGCGTCCCGACGTCGTCGTGACCGACATCATGATGCCGCAGCTCGATGGCTACGGCCTGCTGGAGCGCATCCGCGCCGACGCGGCGCTGCGCACGCTGCCGGTGATCCTGCTGTCGGCCCATGCCGGCGAGGAGGCGCGGCTGGAGGGCCTGGCCAAGGGCGCGGACGACTACGTGGTCAAGCCGTTCTCGGCGCGCGAGCTGKCGGCCCGCGTCGAGGTGCTGCTGGTGCGCGAGCAGATGCATGCGATCAAGGATGCCGCGAACCGCCGGCTGGTCGAGCTGTTCGACAACGCGCCGGTGGCGGTCGCGCTGCTCGATGGGCCGCAGCACGTCTTCAGCTACGCGAACGACGACTACCGGCGCCTGATCGGCGATCGGCCGCTGCTCGGCCTGCCGCTGCTGCAGGCCATGCCCGAGCTGCACGGCCAGGGCGTGAAGGAGCTGATGGACGAGGTGCTGCGCAGCGGCGAGCCGTATTTCGCCAAGGCCTTCGAGGTGCGGCTGGCCGACCCGAAGGACGCGGTGCTGGGTACGCGCTTCTTCGACTTCGTCTACCAGCCGCTGACCGAACCCGGGGCCGACGTGCCCGGCAGGATCGCCGTCGTCTGCTACGAGGTGACCGACCAGTTGACGGCGCGCCAGCAGGCCGAGGACGCGAGCCGCGCGAAGGACGAGTTCCTCGCGATGCTGGGCCACGAGCTGCGCAACCCGCTGGCGCCGATCCTGACCGCGCTGCACCTGATGCGCATGCACTGGAAGGACGCCGCCGTGAAGGAGCGCGGCATCATCGAGCGCCAGGTGCGCCACATGGTGCGGCTGGTCGACGACCTGCTCGACGTGGCGCGCATCACGCGCGGGCGCGTCGAGCTGCAGCGCGCGCCGCTCGACCTGGGCGGGGTGATCGGCCAGGCGGTCGAGACCGTCGGCCCGCTGTTCGAGCAGAAGCGCCAGCGCCTGGAGGTGCGGGTCGAGGAGCCGCTGCCGCTGGACGGCGATGCGGTGCGGCTGGGCCAGGTCGTCTCCAACCTGCTGACCAACGCGACCAAGTTCACCGAGGTCGGCGGCCATGTGCTGCTCGAGGCGCGCGCCGACGGCGGCGATGCGCTGCTGGTGGTCGCCGACGAGGGCATCGGCATGTCGTCGGACGAGCTGGCGGTGGTGTTCGAGCCCTTCGTGCAGGGCAAGCGGCAGGCGCTGAACCGGCCGCACGGCGGCCTCGGCCTGGGCCTGGCGATCGCGCGCAGCCTGGCGACGCTGCACGGCGGCACGCTGGACGCGCAGAGCGATGGGCCGGGGCGCGGCAGCCGC
>NZ_JBFUEB010000146.1:0-12024 GCF_056404395.1 Rhizobacter sp. P2_D12
GATGAAGGTGGTGTACATCGCGGCGACCACGGTGGCGGTGACCAGGAAGCCCAGCGTGCCGGCGCTGGCCCAGCCGTAGCTCCAGCCGAAGTACTCGCCGGAGATGACCAGCCCGACGGCCAGTCCCCACAGGTGCCAGGCGTTCAGCGTGGCTTTGAGATGACCCGTTTGCATGGAAGCTCCAATCGCGACGAAGGGGTTGGATGGGACTGCTGCGTTCTGGCTCGCAAGATTCGTTCCTCTGGTTCCTGCGTCCCCGGATTGGCATCCGGGAGCATCAGCAGACGACGTCGCACCCGGCATCGCGCAGCGCCTGGAGAGCCGGCATGCGCCGCGAGCGCGCATCGGTGACCACGAGGTCGATGTCGCCCACATCGCACCACCCGATGCGGCTGGTTTGCCCCAGCTTGGCGTGGTCGGCCAGGATCACGCGCCGTTTCGAACGGGCCACCATCGCACGCGCGACCTCGGCCTCGCGATGCTCGTAGCTGGTCGCGCCATGCCCGGCATGCAGGGCCACCGGCGACAGCAGCGCGAGGTCGGCGTGATGGCGGTTGATCTCGGCCACGGTCTGCTCGCCATAGGTGGCACCGATGTCGGCCACCGGTCGCCCCCCCAGCAGGATGACCTCATGGCGTCGCGCATCGGTCGCCACCAAGGTCATCGCGACGTCGAACGAGTTGGTGATGACGGTCAGGCCGGACAGCGACGCCAGCTCGGCCGCGAGCGCCGACACCGTGCTGCCGGCATCGAGGAACACCGTCTGCCCCGGCTGCAACAGCTTGGCTGCCGCTCGCGCCATGGCGCGCTTCTCGGCCAGCCGCACCTTCACGCGCTCGCCGATCGGCGCCTCCGGCTCGGGGCCGGTCGCGACCACGCCCCCGTGCACGCGGCGCAACTCGCCCAGGGCCTCCAGCGCCATCACGTCGCGGCGCACGGTCTCGCGCGACACGCCGAGGTCGACCGCGATGCGCTCGGTACCCAGGCGCTGGAAGTTCGCGAGCAGGGCCCGCAGTCTCTGGTATCGGTCCTCCTGCAGCATCGGCTCAGCCACTCCTCGAACGTGACAGCGCCTGCAGCGCCAGGGCCGCGGCGCCGACGATCGCCATGATGCAGGTCGAGAATGCCGCCGCCTGCGACGTGAAACCGGCCTCGTCCAGCCGCATCACGCTCACCGCCCCCAGCATCGTCGACGGCGTCACCAGGAAGATGACCGCCGACAGCGTGACCATCGAGCGCATGAACAGGAACAGCCCGACCGCCCACAGCGTCGGGCGCAGCGCCGGCACCACCACGTCGCGCCAGCTGCGCAGCACGCCGCCACCGAGCACGCTGCACGCCTCCTCCAGCGCGGCCGGCACCGCGCGCACGCCGCTCGCCATCGTCACGTAGGCCTGCGTGTGGTAGTGGTAGAAGTTGCACAGCGCCAGCAGGACGACCGAGCCGTACAACGCCGCGAACGGCCAGCCCTGGCGGTTGAACGCGAACACGTACGACAACCCGAGCACCAGGCCCGGCACCGCCACCGGCAGCGCGGCCAGCAAGGCCACCGCGCGCGCCGCCGGCGGTGCGAGCCGACGCGCCCCCAGCGCGAGACCGAACAGCAACAGCGTGCCGCCGCCCGCCGCCAGCACCGACACCGCCAGCGACGTCCACAGCGGCGCATAGCCGCCCGCCAGCGTGATGTCGTAGTGCTTGAGCGTGAACTCGAGCCTGTACGGCCACAGCCGCATCAGGCTGCCCAGCACGACCGTGCCGACCACGCACGACAGCGCGGCGGCAATCAGCATGCAGCCGGCGAAGAAGGGCACGTCGCGCCACGCGCGTCGCTGCGGCTGCGGCGGCCGCGCCGACTCTGCGCCCAGCCCGGCCTGGCGGCGCGCCGCCACGTGCTCGATCCAGACCGACAGCCCGGCCGGCAGCAGCAGCACCAGGCCCACCACCGAACCGAGCCCGAACTTCATCTGCCCGCTGACCTGGTTGTAGATCTCGGTCGCCAGCACCTGGTAGTCGCCGCCGATCACGACCGCATTGCCGAAATCGGTGATCGTGACGGTGAACACCACGAAGGCCGCACTCAGCAGGCCGTAGCGCATGCCCGGCAGCGTGATGTCGACGAATCGCCGCCACGGCGTGGCCCCCAGCAGCTCGGCCGCCTCGTACTGCCGCGCATCGCCGTGGCGCAGCGCGGCGCGCAGGATCATCGCTGCCTGGGGCAGCGCGTACATCACGTCGGCCAGCAGCAGGCCGGTGAAACCGTACAGCTCGGGCCGCACGCCCAGCAGCTTGCCGACCAGCCCGTTGCGCCCGAGCAGGAAGATCAAGCCCAGGCCCAGCACCAGCGACGGCGCCAGCACCGGCAGTGCCAGGCTCGCGCCGACGAAGCGCTTGCCCGGCATCGCGGTGCGCTCGAGGCCGAACGCGAGCACGAAGGCCAGCAGCAGCGTGATCGCGGTGGTGGCCACCCCCAGCACCAGGCTGTGCAGCAGCGCCCGCCACACGCCCGGCGCATGCCACAGCGCCAGGTAGTTCGAGAGGCCGACGCCGCCGTTGTCGTCCAGCAGGCTGCGCCAGGCGATCGTCAGCATCGGCAGCGCGAAGAACATCAGCAGCGCCGCCAGCGGGATCCACAGCCCCAGGCGCAGCAGCCAGCGATCGAACGGCGTTGCCGTCATGCGCGGACCCAGGCGCAATCGGCCGCCGCGATGCGCACCGACACCGCATCGCCCGGCGCCAGCAGCGGGCCGGCCGCCGGCAGCTCGGCCAGCAGCTCGCGCCCGCGCCACGCAATGCGCAGGCGCCGCAGGTTGCCGAGGAAGCTGACGTCGACGACGCGGCTGTCGGCGCCGGCCTGCGCTGCCAGGACGATGCGCTCGGGACGCACGCAGGCCTCGTCGCCCTCGGGGTCGCCGTGCAGCAGCTCGGGCGCCGCGTCGCGCACCCAGTCGCGCGGCAGCAGGTTGCCGTGACCCATGAAATCGGCCACGAAGCGCGTGCGCGGTTGCAGGTACAGCTGCTGCGGCGTGCCCTGCTGCTCGATGCGGCCGCCGTTCATGCAGACGATGGTGTCGGCCAGCGCCATCGCCTCTTCCTGGTCGTGCGTGACCATCAGCGTCGGGATGCCGAGCCGGCGCTGCAGCTCACGCAACTCGCGCCGCAGCTCGGCGCGCACCTTGGCGTCCAGCGCCGACAGCGGTTCGTCGAGCAGGATCAGCGCCGGGTCCACCGCGACCGCGCGCGCCAGCGCGACGCGCTGCTGCTGTCCGCCCGACAGCTGGCCCGGGTAGCGTCCGGCCAGTTCCGCGAGCTTCACCATCTCCAGCAACTCGGCCACCCGCGCCTCGATGCGGGACGCCGGTGCACCGCGGATGCGCAGGCCGTAGCCGACGTTCTGTGCGACCGTCATGTGCGGGAACAGCGAGTACGACTGGAACACGATGCCGAAGCCGCGCTCGCGTGCCGGCACCGCGGCCAGATCGCGCCCGCCCAGCATCAGCCGGCCGCGGTCGGCTTGCAGAAGCCCGGCGATGATGCGCAGCAGCGTCGTCTTGCCGCAGCCGCTCGGCCCGAGCAGGCAGACGAATTCGTCGGCACCGATCGACAGGTCGATGTGGTCGAGCGCGACGAAGCCGTCGAAGCTCTTGTGCAGTGCGCTGATCTGCAGCGCCATCCCCGCCGCCACCCTCAGCGCCCGATCGCCTTCTGCCAAGCCGCGAGCGTCGCGTCGCGGTCCTTGGCCGATTGCGCGAAGTTCATCGGGTACAGCACCTTCGACAGGTCGGCCGGCAGGCCGGCGATCTGGGCCGCCTTCGACGGCGGCGTGCCGGGGATCGTCACGATCTCCTTGTACCGGGTGTACAGCGCCGCGGCCTCGGGAGACAGCGTCCAGTCGAGGAAGCGCTTCGCGTCGGCCTTGTTCTTCGAGCTCTTCATCAGCGCCGAAGCCTCCAGCTCGTAACCGGCGCCGTCGCTCGGGATCACCATCTTGACCGGGAAGCCTTCTTCCACCGACTGGATCGCCGCAAAGGCGAGCGAAGCACCGATCGCGTATTCGCCGGCGCGGGCCGCCTTGCACGGGCGCGAACCCGACTTGATGTACTGCGCAACGTTGCCGTCCAACGCCTTCAGGAAGGCCCAGCCCTTGTCGTTGCCCTGCGACTGCAGCAGCGCCGCCACCTGCAGGTAGCCGGTGCCCGAGGACACCGGGTTGGGCATCACCACCTCGCCCTTGTAGATCGGGTTGGCGAGGTCCTTCCACGAGGTCGGCATCGGCAGGTTCTTGGCCTTCAGCACCTCGGTGTTGACGCAGAACGCCGCCATGTAGCCGGTGGCGGCGAACCACTTGCCGTCACCCGCCTTGTACGCGGCCGGCAGCTTGTCGACGCCCTTCCCGGCGTAGGGCTCGACCATCGCGCCGATGCGCGGATCCAGCATGTTGGTCACCGCCCAGCCCCAGATCACGTCGTGCTGCGGGTTGCCGGCCTCGGCCAGGATGCGCGCGCCCAGGTCGCCGGTGGACAGGCGCAGCACCTTCACGTCGACGTCGGGCAGGCTCTTCTTCGCCGCAGCCACGTAGTCGGCGATCTCGTTCTCCTCCAGTGCGGTGTAGGCGGTGATGGTGCCGGCGCGGGCCGGGCCGTACAGCGCACACAGCGCGGCAGCGATCAGCAAGGGGCGGATGAGGGTCATCGGACTTCTCCAGTGGGGTGCGTCAAACCGGGGCGGGTCACCAGTGCAGGGCACGCTTCGTGCATTGGCGCTGTGCATTTCCGGGTGTTTGTGCAAATCTGTGCGTTTCAACGGAACGGGTTTCGCACGAAGCGTGCCAAGCGATGAGGTCCCCATGAGCGATGAATCGGAGTTCCTGTCTTCCCTGCCGGCCCATGAGCGGCTCGCGATGCAGCTGGCAAACGAGGCCGGCAGCGCCGCGCTGCGCTGGTTTCGCAGCCGCGTCGAGGTGTTGACCAAGGCGGACGACAGCCCGGTCACGGTGGCCGACCGCGAGGTCGAGCGCGCCTTGCGCGAGCGCCTTGCCGCGGTGCGGCCGGACCACGGCCTGCTCGGCGAAGAACACGGCCGCGAGCGGCTGGATGCGGATTGGGTGTGGGTGATCGACCCGATCGACGGCACCAAGGCCTTCATCACCGGCTCACCACTGTGGGGCAACCTGCTGGCGCTGCTGTGGCGCGGGCGGCCGGTGCTGGGACTGGTCAACCTGCCAGCGCTGGGCGAGCGCTGGCTCGGCAGCAGCGGGCAGCAGAGCACGTGGAACGGCACGCCGTGCCACGCGAGCGCCTGCACCCGCCTTGCCGATGCGCGGGTTTACACCACCTCGCCCGACGCCTTCGACGCGGCTGGCTGGCTCGCTTTCGATCGCCTGAGCCGCCAGGCGGCGCTGCGCCGCTTCGGCGGCGACTGCCACAGCTACGGCTCGCTGGCCTCGGGCCACGTCGACCTGGTCGTCGAGAGCGGGCTGCAACCCTATGACTACCTGGCGCTGGTGCCCGTGATCGAGGGGGCCGGCGGGGTCATCAGCGACTGGCAGGGGCGGCCACTGCACATGGCCTCGGACGGCAGGGTCGTGGCGGCGGCAACACCGGCCTTGCATGCGCAGGCGCTGGCGGGGCTGGCCGATGCTTGAAAACATCGGCAAACACGCCATGTGCAAGGTGTCACAGTCGAAACCTTGCGAAAGATGCCCAGCGCTCTAAGATGGGCTTCCGATCGCAGCCCTGGCTCAGACCACGGAGAACACCATGACGAGACAACGTTCGGCCCTGGACCTCCTGGCGCAATACGCGGCCTATCACCGCGACCGCCGCAACATCACCACCCACTTCGCCGGCATCCCGCTGATCGTGTTCGCGGTCGGCGTGCTGCTCGCCAAACCGGCCTTCACGCTGGGCAGCCTGGCCCTCACGCCGGCCTGGATCGTGTGGGGGCTGGCAACGGTCTGGTATCTGACCCGCGGCAACCTGGCGCTCGGCCTGGCGGTGAGCCTGGTCAACGGCGTGCTGATGGCGCTGGCACAGACCGTCTCGGGCGGCAGCCTCGCCAGCTGGCTGGGCTGGGGCCTCGGCAGCTTCATCCTCGGCTGGGTCATCCAGTTCGTCGGGCACTACTACGAAGGGCGCAAGCCGGCCTTCGTCGACGACATCGTCGGCCTGCTGGTCGGGCCGATGTTCGTGACGGCCGAGGTGATGTTCTCGCTGGGCTGGGGACGACCGTTGCTGGCCGAGATCGAGCGCCGGGTCGGGCCGACCGTCCTGCGCGACCTGGCGCACCCTGCCGCCTGATCCGTGCTTCTGCGCTGGACCAGGCGCGCCGCGCTGGCGCTCGCGGCAGTCCTGGTCCTGGCCACCGCGTTCCTGGTCGTCCAGGCGCAGCGCCATCCCTCCTTCGAAGACTTCCGTTCGCTGACCCTGCCGCCGGCTCCGCCCGGTGCCACGGTCACGGTGCGTTTTGCCGGCGTTGCCACGCTGCTGTTCGACGACGGCGAGACCGCGTGGATGACCGACGGCTTCTTCTCGCGCCCCGGCATGCGCCCGACCTTCTTCGGCCGCATCGGGCCCGACGGCGCGGCCATCGATGCTGCGCTGAAGCGACTGGGCGTCACGAAGCTGGCCGCGGTCGTGCCGGTGCATTCCCACTACGACCACGCGATGGATTCGCCCAGCGTGGCCCGGCGCACCGGTGCGGTGCTGATCGGATCGAACTCGACGATGCAGATCGGCTTCGGCGCCGGGCTGCCGCAGGAGCAGCTGCGCGAAGTGCAGCCGGGCGATACGGTGGCGCTGGGCAGGTTCAAGCTGACCTTCATCGCATCGCGCCACAGCCCGACGCCGTGGAGCGACGGCATCTCGGTCGAGAACATCGTGTCGCCGGTGGTGCCGCCCACGCGTGCCCCGGCGTGGCGCGAGGGCCAGGTCTGGTCGCTGCTGGTCGAGCATGCGTCGGGCGGGCGTTGGCTGGTCGAGGGCAGCGCCGGGTTCATCCCGGGCGCGCTGGCGGGCCAGCGCGTCGACACGGTCTTCCTGGGCGTCGGCACGCTCGGCAAGAAGGACGCGGCGTACCGCAGCGCGTACTGGCACGAGACGGTGCAACTCACCGGCGCGAAACGTGTCGTGCCGATCCACTGGGACGACTTCTGGCTGCCGCTGGATCAACCCTTGCAGGCGATGCCGCTGCTGTTCGACGACTTCGGGTCGACGCTGGCGGACCTGGCGGTGCGGGCAAGGCAGGATGACGTCGAGCTGCGGCTGCCGCCGGTCTTTGCGCCGTTTGCGCCCTGACCCTGATGCAGCGCGCGGGCCGAGGCACCGAGCCATCGATATCGCTCATGCCGCGTTCGCGAAACGGCATGGCGTCCTTCGCTTTTCCTCCATAAAGGGTGCCTAGCCTTTGCGCCTCTTCCCTTCACGGAGCGCAAGGTGACGAACTCGAACACGCATCAATCGCCGGCCGCGCGCAGCGGCAAACGCTGGTTCAGCAAGACCGGGCTCGGCCTCTGCCTGGCGTACCTCTACGTGTGCATCACCTGCATCCAGCTGGCCGGCGGGCTGCAGGCGACGACGCAGTCGCAGCGCGGCCTGCTGTGGTTCCCGCTGACGCCGCAGGTTTGGCTGCTGGACCACGGTGGCCTCGGCCGCCTGCTGGAACGCGCCACGTGGCTGGAGGCGTACCTGCGGATCGGGGGCATGACCTTGCCCGTCCTCTATGGCATCGGGTATGCCGTCGAGCGCCTGGTGGCGAGCGTGCGCCATGCGTAGCCCCGAGATCCATGGCAGGGTGGTCCACTGGACCGTCGGGTCCGTGTTCTGCCTGCCGAACCTGATGTGCCTGCTGGCCTATGGCGTCGGCTTGATGGAGCCCGAATCGGCGTCACGCACGGCGTCGCTGATGAGCCGGGATCCCGGGCCCGGATGGGCCTTGGCGACGGCGGTGCGTCTTCATCCGGCGACGTTCCTGTACGTGCTGGCGCTGCTGGCGATCGGCCCGGCATCGCTGTACTGGATTCATCGCAAGGCGGTGGGGCTTCGCGTGCACGGTGCGCTGCGCCGGATTGCCGTGGCCAACCTGGCCACCGGGCTGTGGAACCCGCACGCCTGCTCGTTGCGACGCGGCCTCTTTCGGCTCGGGCTGTACATCACGTTCTTCGTCCTGCTTCTCGCGGTCGAGATCGCGGGCCTGTTCCGGACGCTCGATTGCGTCGATTGCGCAGAACGAAGTTTCTCGTCGTTCTTCCTGATGCACTGGTTCGCGTTCCAGGCGCTGGTGGTGGTGACCTACATCGTATGCAGCTACATGCGAATGTGGGGATCGATCCATCGAAAGCTCGCGGCGGGGAGGATCCCGAAGATGCCTTGATCGATGCGGCGGGGCTGCTCGTGGCCTGGCCCGATCCAATCAACCCTTCGCCGCGGCAGACGCCGCCGAAGCCGGCACGAACGGCCCCGGATCCACGCAGGCCTTCTTCGCCGGTGCCGACGCCGCCGGCCCATAGCTCGGCGCCCGCTGCTGCGCCTTGCACTGCTGGTAGTCCTGCAGCTTGCGCGCCCAGGCGGCGCGCGCCGCACCGTCGTCCTGCACCGGCGCCGCGCAGGCCGCGGCCGCCATCAGGGCCCACAGTCCGAGTGGCGTCCAGCGCATGGCCATCCTCAGGTGTTCTTCGAGATCGAGATCGTCGGGAACTTCGACGAGAAATCCTTGGCCCGCTGCGCGATCTTCACCGCCAGCTGGCGCGCGATCGCCTTGTACAGCCCGGCCGTCTCGCCGTCGGGCTCGCTCACCACCGTCGGCCGGCCGGAATCGGCCTGTTCGCGGATGTTCAGCGCCAGCGGCAACGCGCCCAGGTAGTCCATGCCGAATTCGCTCGCCATCCGCTTGCCGCCATCGGCCCCGAAGATGTGCTCGACATGTCCGCAGTTGCTGCACACGTGCACCGCCATGTTCTCGACGATGCCCAGGATGGGCACGCCGACCTTCTCGAACATCTTGATGCCGCGGCGCGCATCGATCAGCGCGATGTCCTGCGGCGTCGTCACGATCACCGCGCCGGTCAGCGGCACGCGCTGCGACAGCGTCAGCTGGATGTCGCCGGTACCGGGCGGCATGTCGACGATCAGGTAGTCGAGGTCGCCCCAATTCGTCTGCCGCAGCAGTTGCTCCAGCGCCTGCGTGGCCATCGGGCCGCGCCAGATCATCGCGTTGTCGGCCTCGACCAGGAAGCCGATCGAGATCACCTCGACGCCATGGTTCTTCATCGGCTCCATGGTCTTGCCGTCCGCGCTCTGCGGCCGGCCTTCCAGGCCCATCATCATCGGCTGGCTGGGGCCGTAGATGTCGGCATCCAGGATGCCCACCTTCGCGCCCTCGGCGGCCAGCGCCAGCGCCAGGTTGGCGGCGGTCGTGCTCTTGCCGACGCCGCCCTTGCCGGAGGCCACGGCCACGATGTTCTTGACATTGGGCAGCAACTGCACGCCGCGCTGCACCGCATGCGGGACGATGCGGGTCGAGATCGCGACCTCGACGCCAGCCACGCCCGGCACCGTGCGGGCGGCGGCGGCCAGCGTCTCGCGCAGCGCGGCATGCAGGCTTTTCGCGGGATAGCCCAGCTCCAGGTCGAACGAGACGTCGACCCCGGCGATGCGCAGGTTCTTCAGCTGCTTCGTGCTGACGAAGTCCTTGCCGGTGAGGGGGTCGATGACCGCCTGCAAGGCGGCGAGAACGGCGGATTCGGTGATGGGCATGGCGGGTCCGGGATTGGCGAGCGGCAGTCTAGCAAGCCTAGAATGACCCGCTTCTAGAATGACCGGCTCTCTCCTCGCATCCGGAATCCCCCGATGACCCGCAAGCTCTTCGTCACCACCGCCCTGCCGTACGCCAATGCGCCGTTCCACATCGGGCACATGATGGAGTACATCCAGGCGGACATCTGGGTGCGGTTCCAGCGCATGGTCGGCAACGAGGTGCACTTCGTCTGCGCCGACGACGCCCACGGCGCGCCGATCATGATCGCCGCCGAAAAAGCCGGCAAGACGCCGCAGCAGTTCGTCGCAGAGATCGCCGCCGGCCGCAAGCAGTACCTCGACGGCTTCAGCATCGGCTTCGACAACTGGCACTCCACCGACGGGCCCGAGAACCACGAGCTGGCGCAGGACATCTACCGCGCGCTGCGAAAAGAAGGCCTGATCGCCGAGCGCACCATCGAGCAGTTCTTCGACCCGGTGAAGGCGATGTTCCTGCCCGACCGCTACATCAAGGGCGAATGCCCGCGCTGCGGCACCAAGGACCAGTACGGCGACACCTGCGAGAACTGCGGCGCCGTCTACGCCCCCACCGAGCTGAAGAACCCGTACTCGGCGCTCAGCGGCGCCACGCCGGTGCTCAAGAGCAGCGCGCACTACTTCTTCCAGCTGTCGTCGCCGCGCTGCATCGAGTTCCTGAAGGACTGGACGCACACCCCCGGCCGCCTGCAGCCCGAGGTGCTGAACAAGATCCGCGAGTGGTTCTCGGTCGACGAGCAGGGCCACGGCGGCCTGGCCGACTGGGACATCAGCCGCGACGCGCCCTACTTCGGCATCCGCATCCCCGACACCGACAACAAGTACTTCTACGTCTGGCTCGACGCGCCGGTGGGCTACCTCGCGTCGCTGAAGAACTACTTCGGCAAGACCGGGCGCGACTACGACGCCTTCTTCCAGGACCCGGCCGTCGAGCAGGTGCACTTCATCGGCAAGGACATCACCTACTTCCACACGCTGTTCTGGCCGGCGATGCTGCATTTCAGCGGGCGCAAGACGCCCGACCGCGTCAACGTGCACGGCTTCATCACCGTCAACGGCGGCGAGAAGATGAGCAAGAGCCGCGGCACCGGCATCTCGCCGCTGAAGTACCTGCAGGTCGGGCTCAACCCCGAATGGCTGCGCTACTACATCGCCGCCAAGCTGAACGCCAAGGTCGAGGACATCGACTTCAACCCCGACGATTTCGTCGCGCGCATCAACTCCGACCTGGTCGGCAAGTTCATCAACATCGCCAGCCGCGCCGCCGGTTTCATCAGCAAGCGCTTCGCGGGCCGGCTGTCGGCCGACCTGGGCGTCGAGGGCCGCGCGCTGCTCGACGGCCTGCGCGCACACCGCGGCCAGATCGAGGAGCTCTACGAGGAGCGCGAGTACGGCAAGGCGCTGCGCGAGGTGATGCTGCTGGCCGACCGCGTCAACGAATACGTCGACCAGAACAAGCCCTGGGACCTGGCCAAGAWGGCCGGCCAGGAGGCGGTGCTGCACGACGTCTGCAGCGTCTGYATCGAGGCCTTCCGCGTGCTCGCCATCTACCTGAAGCCGGTGCTGCCGACGCTCAGCGCGCAGGTCGAGGCTTTCCTGAAGGTCGAGCCGATGCGCTTTGCCGATGCGTCGCGGGCGCTCGGGGCGCACACCATCGGCGAGTACAAGCACCTGATGCAGCGCGTCGACCCGGCGCTGCTGGATGCGCTGCTCGAGCCGCCGGTGATCGAGCTGCCGCCGCCCGGCGGCGAGCCGCTGGCGCCCGAGATCAAGATCGACGACTTCGCCAAGRTYGACCTGCGCATCGCGAAGATCGTCGCCTGCGAGGCGGTCGAGGGCAGCGACAAGCTGCTGCGGTTGACGCTGGACGTCGGCGAAGCGAAGACGCGCAACGTCTTCAGCGGCATCAAGTCGGCCTACAAGCCCGAAGACCTGGTCGGCAAGTTCACCGTGATGGTGGCCAACCTGGCGCCGCGCAAGATGAAGTTCGGGCTCAGCGAAGGCATGGTGCTGGCGGCCTCGCATGCGGACGAGAAGGCGCACCCGGGGCTGTACGTGCTCGAGCCATGGCCGGGGGCGACGCCGGGCTTGCGGGTTCGCTGAGGTTTGCGATCCCGGATTGGCATCCGGGCTGCGAATCCACGAATCATGTAGGTTCTATGTCGAGCGTCAAGCCTTTCCGACGAGTTGAGGGTTGAAGGGCTGATTGGAGCGCCAGACGGAGAAGGCGATGCGAAGG